>CAYJRP010000018.1:0-12866 GCA_964372675.1 Candidatus Woesearchaeota archaeon
GACATGGCTTAGGCCCACTTTTTGATTTGCAAACTTACCGCTTGGGCCTGTAAGCTTGGTTTCTTTTACCCTTAGAGAGAAGCCTTTATAGATTGATTCTGCTACGTCTTTTACTGTACTGCCTTCTGGAAGGACTATAGGGATTTGGCTTTGAGGCTTTCCTGGCTCTTTCGTATAGACGCGGATGACTTTCATGCTTTCGAATATTTTTCTTTTTAGCGGATTTATGCCTTCAGAGGTTATTGCTGATGTAAAAATCGCATTAATTCTTTTTGCCCTGCACTTTTCTTCTAGTTTTCTTTTTTCATTGTCAGCGAGAAGGTCTATTTTGTTTATTGCTATTATTCTATTATTTGTGCTTTTTCCTAAAAATGGCTCTAGCTCTGCGAGGTCTTCTGGTTTTTCTACTACTAAAAGGAGAGCATCTGTGTTGTTAACTATTCCAAAATCAAACTCCTTGCTTCCAACTGACGGCAAGTCAACTATTTGGGCTTTTACGCCTTCGTAATCCATTGCGCCGATAACAGGAGATTTTGTGGTGAATGAGTGATTTGACACCAGAGAACTTGCGTTTGTTAATTTATTCAATAATGCGCTTTTGCCCGACTGCGTTTTCCCGACGAGAGCGACCTGAAAGCCCTCTTTTTTTATGCCTTTTTTGCCCCTGCCCACGCTCTTTGTTTTTTCGGACTTTTCTTTGAGTTTTTTAAGGCGGGTTTTTAATTCTGCTAAAAGAGACTCTGAGCCTTTGTGCTTTGGGGCTGCTCTGATTAGTTTCTCCAGTCTTTGGATTTTTTCCTCTATTGTTTGTGCTTGCAAGTATTCTTTTTCTGCTGTGAAATATTCATGGCCGGCATTGATTGGCATGATTATGTAAGAAAAGGGAGGTTTAAAAAATTAACACAACCCTTAAAAAGCTTTTTTACATTATGGTTTTTCGATTGTTGCGATAATGCTTATGATGATGGATATGAGCAGACCTATCGACGAGATTAGCAAATTAATAATGTCTGTTGGGTTGATTTTGATTAAAATTATTGAGAAATAGATAAATATTACAAAGTTTATTAACTGGGACAATATTTGCAGCCGATCACTAATTCTCATATTTTATTTTAAGAATAATTCTCTGATTATGCCGAATAGTAAAATTCCCAAGGCTATTAATCCCAATATCCAAGCGAGGATTTGTAAAAAGGAAATTCTTTTTTCTTTCACCCACCTCTATCTCTTTTATATTAATAAACTTTATTAAGCTGATTTTTTTAGTTCATTTATGAAATTTCAACAACAAACCTTAAGAAACGGAATCAAAGTATTTCATGAATTCAGGGATTTGCCTGTGGTGTGCCTTGGAATAATTAATTTATTTGGGGCAAGCCATGAAACTGCCGACATAAAGGGCATAGCCCATGTTATAGAGCACTTGCTTTTTACAGGCACTAAAAAGAGGTCTCATGAAGAAATCTCAGGAGAAATAGAAAAAAGAGGGGGCGTCTTAAACGCGTTTACAGCAAATGACATCACAGGCTATTGGTTTAAACTGCCCTCAGAGCATCTTTTTATTGGGATGGAAATTCTGGCGGATATGCTAAAGAATACTGCCTTCGATGCTGAAAAGTTTGACAAGGAGAAGAAAGTTATTCTTGAGGAACTGAAGATGTATAATGATAATCCCCAGAGGCATGTTTTGGACTTGATTGAAGAAAGTTTGTATGAGAAGCCATTTGGAATGGGAATTATGGGGACTAAAGAAACAATTTCCGGACTAAAGAGAGATTTTGTTGCAAAATATTTTTCTGACAAATACTCTTCAAATAACTTTATTGTTTCTATCGTCGGAAACGCTGATTTTGACAAGATCTGCAGTTATCTGGATAAGGAATTTGATTCCACTATAAAAAATTTGCATTCTGTTCCTATAAAGAAAAAAAATGCAAATCTTATTGAAGAAAGAGGAGGTCTGGACCAGGCGCAGTACGTTTGGGCAAGCCATGCGCCGGATTCTGCTAAAGAGAGATACGTCCTCGAGGTTTTAGATGCTTATTTGACTTCTGGCGGATCTTCAAAGCTTTTTCTTGAAATAAGGGAGAAAAAAGGGCTTGCCTATGTTGTAAGAGGCTCTATAAACGCTGAAAAAAATTATTCCTATTACAGCATATACATTGGCACGACAAAAGAGGCTATCCCGGATGTGCAAAAATTAATTTTGGAAGGGTTCGGGCTTGCAGAGAAAATGACTGAAAAAGAGCTTGAAGATGCAAAGGAAAGGCTTATTGGCTTGAGGAAAATTTCTTCTGAAGAGAGCATTAATGTGATGAATGAGCTGGTTTCCGCCGAAATTTCTGCCGGGGGCGCTGGAAAGTATTATGATTACGAATCTAAGATAAAAGCAGTTTCTTTGAGCGATGTGAGAAAACTTGCGCGGAATTTGCCTAGAAAGTTCAGCACAGCTGCTATTGTGCCAAAATGAGTTTTGGCACAATTATCTGAATAACTGGTTTGCAAATTACCCTGTCCAGCCAAGGCAACTAATTTAATAATGAAACTTTTCTATAAATTTGATTCATGGAAACGCAAAAAAACCTAACAAGGGCATTTATCTGCATAGACTTTCCAGATGAAATTATAAAAGAAGTAGCAAGGATTCAAGGGTTAATTGGGAACAAAATTAAGTTTATTGGAAAAATAACAGAGCCGGAGAACCTGCATTTGACACTTAAGTTTTTAGGGGAGATTGATGATGCGACTTTTGAAGAAGTGAGGAAAAGGCTTGCCGGAGTTGAATTTGGAAAGTTGGATTTGCACTTGGATAAAATAGGGACTTTCAACTACAAAGGCATGCCGCGCATTATTTGGATGAAGATTGCCGGAAAAGAGGTTTTTGAATTGCAGAAAAAGATTGATGAATCTCTTGTTGATTTGTTTCCCAAAGAGGAGAGATTTATGTCACACGCGACAATTGCTCGCGTTAAGTATGCTGCGGACTTAAATTATTTTTTTGAATACATTAAAAACTTGAAATTTAAGAAACTGAGATTTTCCGTCGATAAGTTTAAGCTCAAGGCTTCTGAACTTAAAATGACTGGACCTGTTTATGGGACATTGGAAGAATATAAAATCAATTAATGATCGCGCCAGTAATAATAATCGAGAAAAGCATTGCCGCTTATTCCCCAGACAACCCCTCCTGTTGTACTGCTTTCTGGCGGCGGCGAAGTTCCGCTTTCTGGAGGTATGCTTGCTGATCCTTCAGGCGGGGTGAATCCTTCAGGCGGCAAGAATCCTGAGGGAGGACCTTGATCAGGAGTCCACCCTTCTGGCGGACTTCTTCTTTCATAATTGCCATCTTCTCTTCTACATGAACATCGGCCTCCGGAAAAGTCCCAAGCCCCATTACAACCTTCCGCACATTGCCTTTCTCTATCTTTTGTCTCCTTATATCTCTCTTCAAAATTTCCTCTATCTCGGAAATTTCTCCCTCTAAACTCTCCTTCTCTAGCCCCTTCTATTGCTTCATCGTAACATCTTAACCTTTCTTCTGAATCAGAAATTCCCCTGCAATCAGACCCGGACCCATGTCCCCTATTCGGCCCTCTTCTGTCAAACCCCCCCTTTTCACCAAGTTTTCTCATTATCTCACCGCACCGTTTTCCGTCAGAAGGACTGCTTCCGTCTAAACCAGCATCCAAGCATTCTTGGGGAGCGCTTTGCTGAAACATTAATTTCCCGCACTCTTTATGATCTCTGAGCCCTGCCTCAACGCATTCCTGCGGTGCATTCTCTCTAAACATTATCTCTTCACAAATTTCCCTGAATTTTCTTTCGTTTGGCTCAACACCTTTGTCAAGAGCTTCTCTCAACGCAGGTCTGCACTCATCAGGAACTTCGTCTCCCTTTTCAATCATTATTTTAGCACATTCTCTTCTCGCATCTTTCTCTCTTCCAGTTATGCCCTCGTCCCTGCATACTCTAGGGATATTATGATCAAATCTCTCATCTTCAGCATTAGAAAATCTTCTTTCTATTTCTCTAAGCGCATCCTGCAAATGCGGCGCCCCCTCTAAACTATCTAAAATATCCTCGCCAGCTTCTTCAGCAATCCGGCACGCGCTTTCATCATCATTATTTCTGCACTCATTCTCAGCTTTAGAAATAATTTCACATTGTTGAACAAAAGAATCTATATTTGTGCTAGCTTCACAATCACAATCAGCAGGATTTTCAAAGCAGGCAGAAATAACTTCTATAAATTTCTTCGCTTCTTTCTTTTGCTCATCACTCAAATCCTCAAATAAATCTTTTTGCCACCCAGGTGAATCCTCATTTGTTTTGCATGCGCGATGAAATTCATTAGGGTCTAACTTAGCTAACTCAGAACACAAAGCTTTAATCTGTAAAGCGATTTTTGCCGCATTCTCAATATTATCTTCTTTCTTCACGATTTCTCTAATTAAATCATCTTTTTCAGCCGGATTAATATTTTGAGCTATTTCTCTTACTAAAACTCCTCTTATTGCTCTTGAACTTCTTTCAGCCTCTCCTTGTTCTTCAGGAGAAACTTCGTTTTCAACATCATCGGCATATTTTTCATAATTATCGCGGGATATTTCAAATGCCCTGCAGGCTTCTTGGTCTCCATCGCGGCATCTTTGTGAAGCATCTCTCATTTCAGCAACAGCCTCTTCCCTGTTGTTTATATTATTTGAAAACCTGCTAAAAAATTCATCAACAAAATAAAAAGGGCTGTCAGCAGTTATACCAGCGCTTTCGCTTAACTCCTCGTCAAAACTCTCTGCTTCTTTTATTAATTCACCTATTTTATCCTCGTCGGCTTCTGTTGTTTCTTCTTCTAATTCCCTATCTTCTCCGGTTTCTACTTCATCATCATTAATGCTTTGCTCTTCGCTTTCAGAATCTTCGCCAATTTCATGCCCTGGTTCAGAGCCTTCTCCTGAATTATCCCGGGCATAAATTAAGGTTATGGATAAGACTAACAACAAAGATGCTAATAATGCAAATGCTCCTCTTTTTTGCATTTATTACATTAGCAAATGACATTTATAAAATCTTCTAACTTATTGCTTTATGATTGTCGAGGTTGCTTTGGCTTTTGCCTTGGGAATTTTGTTTGGAATTATTGCAGGACTGATTCCAGGGATACATCCTAATTTGGTTGCTACTCTTTTTATTTCGTTTTCAACATTTTTGCTTACTCTTGCAGGGCCCCTACCTTTGGTTGTTTTTATTGTTTCTCTTGCTGTGACAAATAGTTTTGTTAATTTTATTCCGTCTATTTTTCTAGGCGCGCCAGAGGACGATACTTTTTTGTCTGTTTTGCCCGGACACCAGATGCTTATGAAAGGGCGAGGGCATGAGGCTGTTGTTCTTACCTTATACGGGTCTTTGATTGCTCTTGTAATTATCCTGATATTTACGCCAATTTTTATCTACATTCTTCCACTAATTTTTAATCTGCTTAGGCCCTTCACTGCCTTTCTGCTTTTGCTTTTGTCTTTTTACTTAATTTTTCGAGACGATAAAACTATTATTGCTTTTATCATTTTTTTACTTGCCGGATTTTTGGGTTATGCTGCGCTCAATCTGCCTGTTAAACAGCCGCTTTTTCCATTGCTTACTGGTTTATTCGGCTCTTCTGCTTTAGTTCTTAGTTTAGGACAGAAGGTACGGATAAGGAAGCAAAAGACTACCGAATTAAAAAAAATTGTTCTAAGCAGAGGGGAGATTTTGAAAGCTGCCGGAGGGGCCGTTGTTTCTGCGCCGTTTTGCTCCATAATGCCCGGGCTCGGCTCAGGGCATGCTGCCACAATATCTTCAGAATTTATGCAGCAATCTCCCCGAGGGTTTTTAGTCCTGCTTGGCGCAATAAGCACTGTTGTTGAGGGCTTGAGCTTTGTAGCACTTTATACTATTTCAAGGGCAAGGACAGGCGCTGCTGTTGCTGTGCAGGCAATTTTTGGAGAAATTGACTTTTCTGGCTTAACTGCCATTTTGGTCACGATAATTATCTCCGGGATACTCTCTTTTTTTATTGCCCTTTATTTATCTAAATGGCTCTCTAGGAGGATAAGCAATATTAGATATGATAAATTATCTATTGCTGTTATCGGGGTTATTGTAATTGCAGTTTTGCTCCTGTCCAACTTTTTAGGGTTTTTGGTTTTTGCCAGCGCAACTGCCTTGGGAGTTTATTCTATTTTGTCCGGAACAAGGAGAATTAATTTAATGGGATGCCTGCTTGTCCCAGTTATTATCTTTTATTTATCTATTTGAGAATGAAAAATATTTAATTAAGAAGATGCAATCAGTTTATATAATTTCTGCTTTTTGATATATACAACGTTTTTCATATTTTATTATAAATGCCCCGCCGCTTTGATTGTTTTGATGGTTAATCACAAAGAGTTATATGCTACGTTAATCCACGTATATGTCTCTAGAGGAATGCTTGCCGTGCAAGGGAGGCGCAATGAGCTTCCTACTCGCGATGAAAGAAGTTTTTGCAGAGCTTTATGCGATGTAATCAATAGGCATAATAGCAGTGGGAGCAGATACATGGGACATGTTCCAGATGCTGTTTATGGCGAAACATTAAGCCTTAGAAAAGAAAGACGAAGAGTTGCCAGGGGCATTGCTTAATTAATTTCTTTGCTGGATAATTTATGCAAGTTTTCTGCCTTTTTTCCAATTATCTTTCTTAATTCTTCTTCTGGAGCATTAATTATGTTCTTTAACGACTTGAAATGCCCTATGAGCTTTTTTGCTGTTGCTGGGCCGATTTGCGGAAAGCCCTCTAAGATGAACTGCAATTGCTCTTGTTCTGTAAAAAATGTTTTCGATGCTCTTATTGTTTCATGCTGTTTTTTCTTTTTGCTTGCTAAAACTGCAAGGTATTTTGCTGTGTCTTTCTCGCTTTTCGTGAAGATAATTGGGACTTTGAAATCATTTATTATTGACAGGATAAATCCCCTGAAAGCATTTTCATGCATTATCCCCTGATAGATGTCTTCGTTATCCAGGCATTCTATTATGAGAAAATGATTGGGATATTGTTTTAGTTCTGCTAGCTGGGAAAAAAGCCTTTTGTTTATTATTGATGACTTGAAGTCGTTTATTGTTTTTCTTTCTATTGCTGCGCTGCCTATTAAGTAATCAGCCACTTGGAGCTGCCTGAATTCTATTTCGAATCCTAAGCGCATGAGCTCTGAGGCAACCAAAGAGTTCCTTTCTCTGTTATCTATAATAATTGCCTGCTTTGGCTTTTCTTTTGATTTTGACTTGGAAAAGATGTCTAGGAATGGCATTTTTTTGATAACTTAACAACGCTTATCTAGATTTCTAGTTAATGTTGTCATTATATAGAAGTTACAATATCGAAAGGTTTAAATAGTTGTTTTGTTTAGGAAAAATAGGATAAAATGGCAGAAAGAAGATATATTCGACACGATGACGGAGGAGAAGCATTTGGAGGCGGGGTTATGGTTGGAGGACTAGGAACTCTTCTTTTGAGGCAATATTTTCATTTAAACTTTGGTTTGGAAGTTGCCTTGCCTGCAATGATTGGAGCAGGAATTTTAATGGACCGCCTTTTAAACAGACAATATATAAGACCCAGCAATGAAACACAAAAGGAGAGACAAAATGACGAATAAAAAAAATTTAACAGAGCAGAGGCAGAGAAGGCAAGGTTATTTAGATGATTTGGCATCTACCGGCGTTTTAGCTGGCGCGGGGGCATACTTATTTTCACAAATGAGTTTTTTAGAGCCTTTGCGGGAGAGTTTGTATCATGCAAGGCATGCTGGCAGGACTGTTAGTGAGATTGTCCAAGGGGGGCCTGAAGGAATGAGGGCTGCTAAGAATTTGGAAGAGGCTATAGCTATGGTGAACAATGCAGCCAGAGCTAATTCAGAAGCCGGAGAAGCATTGAAAGGATATATGCTTGAGAGACAGGATTTAGTAAGAGAGCTTGTAGTAGTGTATAAAGAAAATGAGACTTTTGCTAGAGAGGCTGAAAGGCTTAAGATTCAAGTTGAAGGCATGCTGAAAAACTTTTTTGAGGTTGGAAATACACTAAAGCCCGATTTTTGGAAAAGTCTGGATGAAAAAGTTATGAAGATTTATGGCGTAGACAAGATAGAAGCGTTGGAGAAATCTGAAAGATTAAGGGAGTTTTACAAGAATGCCCGACAATTCTACGATGTTAGGGAGAAAAATGAGCATACTGTGAAAGAATTTGCTAATTATTTGGCAAAGGTAAAAGAAGAAAGCGTGGAAAAAAATGAGAGGTTTAACGAATTATTCCCTGAAGTTATTGGCAGAGTCAAGGAGGGGTATGAAGTAGAAGATATTTTGTTTGAAACCAGAAGCAAGAAAGAATTTACTAAAGAAAAAATTGCTCAAAATAAAGGCGAAGTAGAAAGTTACCGCGCTAATGTCGACAATACTTATGCCGAAGTTAGAAAAGATGTTCCTATCGCAGCTTACAACGATACTAATTGGGTCGATATTGCTACTAATCCTCTTGTTTTGGGAGTAGGCGCAGCTTTAATGGCAAAAGGCGCAACTAAGATATTGCCTCGGATTATTGAAAGACCTTTGAGAATGGCTCTTGCTGCTCCAATCACCTTGCCCATAAAAGGCGCTAAAATTGCCGGAAAGACAATATGGAAAGGAATTAATACTTTGAGAAATAGAAATAAACCCAAGGAAATAGGCAAATGATGATAGAAAGATCAAGACTTCACGATGCTGTTATTTGCAAGGAAAATTGCACTGTTTTAGAAGTATCTAGAATTTTAAGAGATATGAAAAGCAGGCATTTAATAGTAGTTAGCGAGGATATGGAGCCTTTAGGAATAATCTCTACAGTTGACATTAACAATAGAATTGTTTCTGAGGAGAAAGATCCTTCTGAGACAAAAGCTGCAGACATAATGACGGCACCTATTGCGGTTGCGGATATTAATGAAACCTATGAGAGCGCTTATCAGAAAATAATCGACAATGAGACTTATTCTATTCCTGTTGTTGAAAATAGGAAGATTATTGGAATATTGAGTTTTAATCAATTGTTTTTAAAAGCCAAAGAAGGTGCAAGCAAATGAAAAGCATAAGAGATTTAGTAAGAAAATTGCCAGAAGATAAAGAGGGCTTAGAGGCGATAGTAAGGAAATATGATCCTGAAATTAATGAGGCTATAGAGAAGAATCCCCAATACAAGAGAGACTTGGAGTATGTTGTTGACAAGACCTTTGATAAGTATAAAGCTTATCTTGGGGGGCTGGCACATAAAATAAGCTCTGCGGGGCATGCAGTGGGACATACTGCAGATGCTTGGCTTGCTGGAACAGGAGACATGCTAGGGACCCTGGGAGGAAAATTTATTCATTTTCTTGCGCAGCTTCCCGAAATGACTTATAGCACCGTGTACGCTATGCGGACGGGAGATTACAGAGACTCTTTCCAAAGGATTTTTGAGGGATTTTTGAGCTACTTGCCTGGATTTACTATTGCTGATCAGGGACTAAGCAGAATTGTACAGAAGAGAATGATAAAAGATGCAATAAAGAAAACCAGAGAAAAACTTGGTCTGGAATACAAGCCTTGGAATGAAAAGTATGCTGAAGACATCAAAGACAAATATACTGATGTGCAGGATAGAAGAGACAATGTAATTAAGGTTGACTTTAGAAAAGGGAAAGAAATTAGGAAAGCTGCTTAACCCATTATTGCTTTAGAATTATCGCAACACTTTCTAAGATGGTAAGAGTTCCAACGTCGATGCATGATTATCTCAAATGAGTGGGATTTGTTAACTTTTATTATTAGTAATACCTCAATGTCTTGCCTTATTGATAAGATTTTAATTGCCATAACAACGCTTTAAGAAGAGAGACTTACTAATGTAAAGATTATTCTCATACATAGAATAGGCAGGGTTGTTAATTGCTTTTTAGATGTCCTATACTCTTGGCATAGGGAGTTTCATTGCTTTTTATTTTTTCCTTTGGATTTTATTTCCACTAGTTCAGGGAACATATGTCCTGAAAAACCGCAGTTGTTGCATTTCCATGCATTATCTATGCCGATTACTGTCAGAATTGTAATTGGCTTTTGCACGTCGGGGGAGCGGCATTTAGGACAGAACCTAATTCTTATTAGCCTTGTATATTTGTTATTTTTGCTTTTCATTTTATTTGAAGTCCTCAAGGGTTTTTGGACTTTCTGGCTTGGACTTTAGGTCTCTTTTTACGTCTTCTATTGTTTTGTACATTTTCTTTTCCCTTGCGCTTGAAGCGTAATGGTAAATTTCGTCCCTTGTGCCTTTTGTCACAAGGATGCAGAGCTTTCCTGGCGCAAGTCTTGCTGTTCTCCCTGCGCGCTGAATTTTTCTTATTGCGCTTGGGATTGGCTCGTAGAAATAAACTGCGCTGACTTCTGGGATATCAAGGCCCTCTTCCCCGATGGAAGTGGCGCATAAGACATTTATTTTGTTTTCTCTGAAATCTTCAATTATTTGCTTTTGCTCTTTTTGGGATAAACCTGTATTTCCTGAGGCGCTTAACTTCTTTGTCTGGCCTACAAAAATTGATGCTTTTATGCCTTCTAACTCATTCAATTTCTTTACAATTGTTGAAGCTGTTTCTCTGAACTGCGTAAAAACAATGATTTTCATTCTTTCGTTATTTTTTAGCTCTTCCTCTATACTGGCTTTTAATTCCTCTATTTTTGGATGCTCTGTTTTGGAGTCTATTAATTTTTTTATTAACTTTAAAGACATAGCAAATTCTGGAGAGTTAACAAGGGTTTGAACTCCTTTTGACTTTTTTTGCTCTGCTTGCTTGACTAGGCCTTGCAAATATTCATTTGTTCCTGAAAGAGTTTGAGTTTCTAAAAGCTCTATTGCGTGCGAGATTTTTATTGCCTGTGCGCAGAGAGACATTCCTACCAAGGCATTGAAATTTTGACTAGATGCTTGACTTGCGAGGCGGGCTTGCAATTTTAACAAAGTTATTTTATTTACTGGGCCGAATAGCAAATTTCTGTTTTTTAATTGGTCTGTTTTCTTATCATAAAGAGTTTTTAACAAGGTTCTGATTTCCATAAATTCTGCCGGGAAAGGAATTTCTATTTTTTGAAACTCTCTGTCCTGCAAATAGGGCTTTACATCTGCAGAGTCTCTTGTGCGGATTTCAACTTCGTCAACAGCAAGATTTTCGCAGATTTGTTTTACTGTGCTTTTATCTGAACCAGGAGATGCGGTTAAGCCGAGAATTAGCTGATTTTCTGCCTGCTGCTTATATACGTTTGCGAGGTAATTATAGTCATAATTTTTTAAACAGCGATGGGCTTCGTCGATTACTAGGAGAGAGATGTCTTTTAGATTGTAAATGCCATTTCTTACGTCATTTGCAATGCATTGAGGAGTAGAAAAGATAACTTCTGCTGTTTCCCAGATTTCTTTTCTTTTTTCAGGCTTAACTGCTCCAGTAAATAATTGCATGTCCGCAAATAATTCGGGGAGGAGCTTTTTGAAGGTTTGCAGGTGCTGTTCTATGAGGGGCTTTGTCGGAGCAACTATTACCACTTTTTGCATAGGGTGCTTTTTTAGACGATGGACAGCAAGCATTGCTGCTATTAGCGTCTTTCCAATTCCTGTCGGCAGCACTACTAAAGTGTTTTTGTTTTTAGCTGTTTCAAAGATATTTTTTTGATATTCTCTTGGTTCTATGCTTAGCTCTTTCATTGAAATAAGAAGAAGTTGCTCTAATAATAAAGATTTGTGTCTATCTGTTCAGTATAGATTTAAGCTTTGTTTTTATAGGATATTGTATACTAAACGTCACTTTTATTATTTAGACAATTCAAGAGGCGAGGATGTTATAACAATAATTTTGCTTAATAAGAGTTATTTTACATTCGATATTTTAATTATTGACAAACAAAGGTTTCAAAGTCAATGAAATGGCATATTATCTTATTTTTCTTCCAGATGACGATAAGGTTACAGCACCTTTTATAGGAGGAAATCTGGTTTGATATTTTGAAGTTGTATCTATTTTTGCACTAGGGTGCCAGTTTTCTGGCTTCTTCGGAGGCATTGGGCAATATGCTCCTTCCAAATAGCTGAATGAGTCGTACATTTCTTCGGTTATAGGGATTCGGAGAGTATGCTCAAAAAGAGTTGCATCTGGTGTGCCTGGATTTGCCAAGCCCTCCAAACCTTTTATTAGGATTTCAATATATCTTTCGTGAACATGTTCTGGCAGACTTATGCTCCCGCGCTGCTCGAAGACACACGTAATTAGTGCTTCATATTCTAATTTTAATTCCATGATAGTACCTTTAAGGAATGGTTATTAAATAGGTGATTAGTCCATGAGCGGACTAAACTTTTTGAAAATTTGAGCTTTTAAGCCCTAAAACATGCATAAAAAGTAAGATTAAATTACCAGCAATGCTTAACAACAATTAATTATTATTTATCTTCGTTAATATTATTAATAATACTATTTTTTGGTCCGTAAATACATCAATCACCTTAAATATTATTATACTAATAGTAAAGCATAGAATGTAAATATTAAAGTGATTATTGCCAGTGTGGCCCACAGGACTCTAGAGCCGACGTATATTTGGGTGCCGTCTAATTTTGAGAAAGGGAGCATGTTGAAGAAGGCGTAAAAGGCCGCTAATCTTGCCAGAGGCTCTGCGCCGGTTATCCAGTAACTTATGAAAGAAACCAATAACGTGATAATTATTCCTCCTGCTCCTACAAGAGCATTATGCCAGTCTGTCATTTCTGCATAGCTGAATGGGCCGAATCTTTTTGCTGCTCTTCT
>CAYJRP010000019.1:0-12444 GCA_964372675.1 Candidatus Woesearchaeota archaeon
CTATGCAAAGTTCGATTCTCTCACTTTTACAAGAATATGGGGGTTTTATTTCCTTTGAAAAACAAAAGATTTAAATACAAGATATATCTTATTAATCTTGTAAAACACAATGGCAAAAGTATTAGAAATAGGCACAGTAAGCTCAAGGGGGCAGATAGCAATTCCATCAAAAATAAGAGCGGAGCTTGAACTGAGCGAAGGAGAAAAAGTATTGTTTATGCTAGACGGAGATGTCTTAATTATAAAAAAAGCTATGACCAATAAGACTTGGGAACAGCTTACTAAGCCATATAGAGATTCTGTTAAGAAATCGGGTATGAGGGAATCAGATGTTCCTGCCTTAATCCAAAAAGTTAGAAAAGCAAAAAGAAAGATGGCAAATGAGAATCGTAGCTGACACTAACGTGCTTATATCTGCAACATTCTGGAAAGGTGATTCTTTCAAAATAATTGAAAAAGTAGAAAATAAAGAAATTGAGTTAATCATTTCAAAAGAAATTATAGAAGAATATGCTAATGTGCTAAATTATGAAGAAATTAGGGAAAAGGTCAAAACCAAAAGCCTAGCTGCGAGATTTACCATAGGAGCAATAATAGGGATGGCGACTATCGTGCAACCCAAGGAGAAAGTAGATATAATTAAAGAAGATTCAGATGACAATAAGTTTCTTGAAGCTGCTTTAGAAGGCAAAGCGGATTTTATAATTGGCCAAGACAACCATCTTCTAAAGATTAGGGAGTTTAAGGGAATAAAGATTCTGAAACCAGAAGAGTTTTTGAAAAGATTAGATTAATGATTCGCAGACATAGGAGGTGCCCACATTTCTGTATGTCTTTGTATTTTGTGGTCACCTTAGCCAAGAATTATGAGTTTTTATTTACTCTAGAAATTAAAGATTTATTTTTTTATAGTCTTATCTAAAAGTTTCTCAAAGGTGCCAGAATCATCTCCTTGCAATCTTTTATTAGCAGCTTCTTGAAGCTGCGGGCTTATCCTTGGGCACATTGAAATAAATGTAGCTCCCGGGATATTCTCTCTTAACCAATTTTCCATGCCTTGAGCAACAAGCATACCCCCATCTTTTCTTTCAATAATGTCTACGTTTCCATCTCTATCGGCGTCTATAAGCTTATATGTTGGCGCACTCACTTCAAGAGGATTATAGGGTTTTCTTGGGGGTTCGGGCAGACTCTTTAGATAAATAAGCCCTCCTATTCCTATCGCAAATGCTAATGTACTCGACTTTACATTATAATGAATATCTTTCCATTTCATATTTTTCTTATGCTTTCGTAATATTTAAACCTTCCTATTTTGTAATCACTCCAAAGATACACAAAATAGGAGTGCGAGAACCGGGAATCGAACCCGGATCCCGTCCTTGGCAAGGACGCGTGCTGCCATTAAACCATTCTCGCTTAAACTTGTAGAGAAAAACTCATTTTAAAAGACTTTCTGTAAGTTAATAATAACACCCCCACCCCCCAACATTATCTTTATTGAACAGCCATGATCATTAACAATAAAAGCATCTATGCAGATTTTGATATTTCTTTTTTCAGCCAATTTTAGCGTTTTCTAAACTTTTAAAAAGCATCCCTTTGTCTTTAGTCTAAGGCCCATTAGTCTAATGGTAGAACATCTCGTTTACATGTGTAGCGATTAAATGTCAAACACTAAAAACCGAGGAGGCGGAGGTTCGATTCCTCCATGGGCCATAAACTCTATTATGTAGCCCATTAGCTGGCTCTATAATTGGCATGATTTTGGATGGACATATGCTAATTATCTTTTTTCTTTTTGATTAGTTTTTTATCAATTAAAGGTCCTGTCACTTTGACCAAAAGGCCTGGAAGTCCTGTTCCGACTGGAACTGGCTGGTTTAGCATGATATTCTCGATTACAGATGCAAGGTCATCTTTCTTTCCCTGTATGCTTGCATTTACAAACTGCTTGTCAGGCGTTTCGAAAGCTGCCCTTGCGAAAATGCTTGACTTGTTGGAGATTATCCCCATTCTTGTAACTCCTTTTATTGTTCCCGTCTGAGTCATTGCGTCGGCAACCAGGTCTAAATGTCTTTCGTCGATATCAAGCCCCTGCCCGGCAAGAACTTTCTTGATTTCGTCGACAATGGCCTGCCTACCTGCCTCTATTCCAAGAACTTCGGAAACTTCGTAGAGATTATTAGTAAATGTTTTTTCTTTATTGATGCCTTTTACTTCTAGGACTTCTCTCAGATTGCTTCCGGCAGTAAGAATTACATAGTCCTTTCCTCTGTGAGCTACTACAACCTGAGATATTTCTTTGATTCCAGAGATTATTGTCTTTCTTATTTTTTCCTTTAGCTTGTAAATTTCCTTGAACCCCAAGTTCGGAGTGTGCAGAATTATTTTATTTTCTTTGCTTTTGGCATCAAAACCTTTTTCCTGCAGTCTTTCAACTATCTTAGACACGCCAACGTGAACAGACTTTAATGCTTCATTATCGACCTCTATTTCCACTTTCTTCCCGGCAAAATCTATATTAATTTGGGAGACTATTTCCTCAAGCTTTACTTCTTTTATTTTTTCTGCTAAATTCCTCGCATCTTTTTCATTGTTAAATTCTTTTTCTAAATAAATCTCCATGGTTGGTGTAGATGGCTCTTTCCGCGAGTCAAAAATTTCAATTAATCTCGGCAGACCAAGAGTAACTTGCATCTCCGCTACTCCTGCATGGTGGAATGTACGCAAAACCATCTGTGTTGAAGATTCTCCAAATGATTGGGCTGTAACAACTCCCGCAGCTTCTCCAGGAGATATTTTCTTTCCTAAGTGCAGCATGGATACGTCTTTTCCGTCTCCGCCATACAAAAATTGGATTATGTTCTCTGATGCGTCTCTTACCGTGCCGTCGTATTCCACTTTCAAATCCTGCAAGGCGCTTACAAGTCTTCTGTATAAGTATCCTGACTTTGGAGTTCTAAGAGCAGTGTCCATCAAGCCGTCTCTCCCTGTTATTGCTCCGAAGAAGAATTCTGAAGGCTTAAGTCCATTAAAGAAGCTGGACTTAATAAAGCCTCGTGCTTCAGGACTTAAGTCCCCTCTCTTAAACTGCGACAATGTTCTTCCGTTATAGCCAAAGCTAATTCTTCTGTTCCATAAAATCTGCTGGCCGACGCAGCAGCTTATTTGGGTAATATTGAGGATGCTTCCACCGCCCCCCGGTATCATCATCTGGCTGACATTGCCTTCTCTTGGGAAGTTTTCTTTGACTATCTTGCCAAGCTCTGTTCTGACTTCATTAAGTGTCTGAGATATTTTAATCTCCATAGTTTCATCAATGTTCTTTCCTGGAATTAACTCCAGGCGATTGTGCTTGGCGTCTTCGATTATTTTCCTTGTCCTATTTTCTGCCTCGGCGATAATTTCTTTGGTTATATTCTTTACTTTTTCTGAAACGTCCAAGTCTCTTATGGATATTGTATATCCGCTTCTTGTTAAATAACTGACCCCCAAGCTGGAAGCTGCCTTTAATACCCTCATGGTTTCATCTCTTCCATGAATTTTGTCAATTATTTTAACTAGCGCTCCGTTTTCAGAACCTACTGTGTTGCTGTCTGTCAACTCTGCAGGAATTTTTATATCTGAGCCTTTTGGAAGAATCTGCCCAAAGACTTCAGTTCCCTCAATTTCTTTTTTCTTTATTGTATTTACTATGCCTGTCGAGAATAGGATTTGGTCTGCAAAATGCTTGTCTATGACTTTCTTGCCTAGCATGTAGTTTCCCGTCAAGGCATCGGAGATGTTTCCTACAAGGTTTGAATTGTTCTTTGATGAGATAATGTTATTCTTAATATCCAGCAATGTCATCGCTTCTGACCTTGCTTCTTCGTTTTGAGGGGAATGGATGTTAACTTCGTCTCCGTCAAAGTCAGCGTTGTATGGGAACGCAACTGAAGGATGGATTCTGAAAGTTTTATGAGGAAGTATCTTTGCATGGTGAGCCATTAAGCTTTGCTTGTGCAACGAAGGATGCCTGTTAAATAATACTACGTCTCCGTCGTTTAAGTGCCTTTCAACCTTATATCCTGGAGCAAGCTCATTGCAAATTTCTTCTTTCAAGTCTTCTGTAATTTTTTTCTTTTTGCCATCTGGGCGGATTATGTAATTTGCCCCGGGCCACTCGCTCCCTTTTCTTATCAGCTCTTTCAAAAACTCCAGGTTTGATGTTGTAACTCCTTCTGCCACAGTGATTATTTTGGCAACTTCCAGCGGCACGCCGACTTCATCAAGATTTAAGTAAGGATCTGGAGAGACAACTGTTCTTGCAGAGAAATTAACTCTTTTTCCTGCAAGGTTCTTTCTGATTCTTCCTTCTTTTCCTTTTATTCTTTCTGTAATTGTTTTTAATGGCTGGCCTGAGCGGTGCCTTGCTGGCGGAATTTTTGAAATATTGTTGTCAAAGAAAGTTGTAATGTGATATTGCAGTAAGTCCCACAAATCCTCGATAATAACTTCAGGAGCTCCAGCGTTGAGGTTTTCCCAGAGTCTTTGATTTGCCCTGATTATATCTGAAATCTTATGAGTCAGGTCGTCTTCGCTTCTTTCTCCAGTATCTAAAGTAATTGAAGGCCTGACAGTTACGCTTGGCACAAGCAATTGCGAAAGAATTGCCCATTCTGGTCTGCATGTTCTTGGATTTACTCCTATTTTTTTTATTTCTTCATCTGGAATTTTAACAAGCATTTCTCTTATCTCATTCGGGAATAATCTTTTTTTGCCTGTGTAGAATGAAGTCGGCTTTTCTAATTTGATTTTTTCTCTGTCAGTATTGCAGAACGGGCATTTTTTCTTGTCTCTGGCTTTCTTTGCCCTTTCAGCAGGAGCGTACTTGGCTTGCTTGTCTTCTTCCAGAGTTAGTTTTCCGCAACTGTGGCAGAAGCTTCTTAGGAATAATTCTATTAATGGAACATACTTAATGTGCACAGCAGGTCTTGCTAATTCAATGCTTCCGGGATGTCCAAGGCATTCTTTTAGCCTTCCCCCGCATGTCCTGCATCTTACGCCTGGATCGATTGCTCCCAGTCTTAAATCCATCAAACCGCCATCGACAGGGAACCCGTCGATGTCATAAAGTTCCGGCGTAACTATCTTTGCCGAGGTTATTTTTTTAATCTGGTCAGGACTGATTAAGCTGAATCTAAGCGATTTCACTTGTTTTTTTATTATTTCTTGTGACATTTTAGTCCAAATCTCCTGCTATTCCAGCAACGACAAAAAAGTCAATGTAATCCAATGGCTTATCTAATGTGTTTCCTGCGTTGTGTACGCCTTCATTTATTGCATCAGCAACCATTCCACTTAGAGACCTTGAATAATTAATTTTTAATCCTTTATCCATTTGTTCTTTAATAATTCTCACTCCAAGTTGATAAGCATCTTTATGGCTGTTTACTTTTTTGATTGCAGCTCCATATTGTTGCATAATCATCGGTTTAATTTCTTCAGCTAATTCTCTTTCTTGCATTTTTTGTTCCATATATTCATCCGGGCTTAGGAAAGCCATACCTTCTCCTTCTATGTTTTGTTCTTGTGTTCCCATTTTATTCGTACCTGTTCTTCAACTCAAAAGTTGTAAGTATATGCAAGCCTAGGAGTTCTTCGATAAGAAGCTTGAATGCATATGAGACCTCTATCGGTTCAATTTCATTGCCTCCGCAGACAGGACAGTAAATTTTGTTTCTTATTCCGTCCTTTATTCCCTGGTTTCCGCATTTAAGGCAAATGTAAATATTTGTTTTATCAGAGTCGTATCTTTCTTTTAATAACAAAGATGCGCCATGACCGACGAGGGCTTGCTGCTCCATTTCTCCAAGCCTTAATGCTCCGCCGCGAGAACGGCCTTCGACAGGCTGTCTTGTCAGCAGTGCAACTTTTCCTGAAGCTCTTGCGTGAAGCTTGTTCTTTACCATATGGACTAACTTAAGATAGTAGATGTTTCCGATGTAAATTTTCATGTCCATTTTTCTTCCGGTTACTCCGTCGTACATTGTTTCTTTTCCATCATAACTAAAGCCAAGGTCTTTCAATTGCAACTCCAGGTCTTCTACTTTCTGTCCGCAGAAAGGAGTCCCATCAATATACTTTCCTGAATTAGAGCCTACTTTTCCTGCTAATAACTCTATCATGTAACCCACGGTCATTCTGTTTGGAATTCCATGAGGGTTGAAAATTAAATCTGGTTTTACTCCACGGCCTGTAAATGGTATATCTTTTGGATCCGCGATTAAACCAACCACGCCTTTCTGTCCATGAGGTGTGGAGAATTTATCTCCCGGTTCCGGAATTCTATGATCCCTGACTCTGACCTGGACAATCCTATTTCCTTCATGGTCTATTGTTAAGAAAACAGCATCTATTGTTCCAATGTCGCCTTGTTTTATTGCAATGCTTCCTTCTTTCTTTGGTTGTATGCTTAAGTCTTTTGCTTCGGATAAAAATTTGGGGGGCGTGACTCTTCCAATAACCACGTCGCCAGAGTTAAGCTGCGCTTCAGGGAATGCTACTCCGTCATCTTCCAAGTATTTGTAGGAGTCTTCTGTCCTGTATCCTTGCACATCTTTTTCTGGAATTGTAATTTCATCCTTTAATCCGCCCGCATAATTCAGCTCTACTGCTTTATATGGCTTGAAGTATGTGCTTCGACCAAATCCTCTTTGGATGCTTGCTCCATTCAGAACAACAGAGTCCTCCATGTTATAACCTTCATAAGGCATAATAGCCACTACAATGTTCTGTCCTGCGGGGTAAACGCTTAGCGTATCATAAACAAAACTTTTTACTATTGGGTGCTGTGGATAATGCAAAATTGATAAGTTTGTATCCAGCCTTACTAAGTAATTTGCCGCATAAATCCCAAGTGACTGTCTAAGGGTTTTGCTTCCTCTTAAAAGTCTGGATGCCTGATCATGATTTGCGTATGGAACCAACGAAGTTACCAAGCCGAAAACAGCGATAGGGTCTATCTCCAAGTGAGTATGCTTGTCTGTGACTTCTTCTGGGGCCGGGGCAACATAAGCATCGTCTTCTTCTGCAGTATCAATATACTCTATGAGGCCCTTGGCCACTAAATCTTCCCACTTCATTTCCCCTTGTTCTATCAAGACTTGGTGTTCGTCTTTTAACTTGCTCATGCCTTCATTTACAATTATTAATGGACGCAAAACTCGGCCCACTTCTGTTGATATAAATATGGAATCTATTAGAACATTGTATGAGGCGCTCAATTCCGAAGGCAATTCTCCAGCCCTTCTTGCTTCTCTAACTTTCTTCACAAAGTCCTCTGGATTTTCTGACATTCCGATATATCTTCCGTTTAAGAAAACATCTTTGCCTTTTTCCTCATTTAAACCAAGGTCTTTGAATAGCTTCATCCCTTTTTTATCATCAAATTCAGTCGCTGTTGAAATTTTAGCCATAATCGCCAAGTTCTTTCTCAAGCCTATCTCTGTTCCTTCGGGAGTTTCAGTGGGGCAGAATCTTCCGTAATGCGTGGGATGCAATGTTCTTGCCATAAAGTTTTCCTGCTCTCCTGGAAGCATGCTGGAAACCCTCATCAAAGAAGACAGCATGTCTAGGTAATTATTTTTAGACATGTTCTGAGTAACGCCAGATCTTTCTCCAATCCATGCCCCAGTTGCAATTGCGCTTTCAATTCTATGGGTAAACAATGTTGATTTGGCAACTGTTTTTACAGAGTAGAATTTTTTTCTTTTGGAGACTTTTTGCAATGTGTATTGTATATCCTTTACAAGAATATTCATGTTTACTCTATACAGGTCTGCAAGCAGGTCTCCCGAAAGCTTTACTCTTTTGTTTGCGTAATGGTCTTTGTCTGTTCTTATTTTATTGCTCTCCTTGGCCATTAAGAACTGCTTGATTAATTTGCATAATGTGACTGCCTTTTCATTTCTTGATTCTTTTGCCAAGCCTGCATGCGGCAATAAGAACGAGTCTATCCTTTGCTTGACTCTTTCAATTATTTCTTTTTCTGTGCCTTGAATTCCGGAGTTTTCTGCAATGAACATCAATGCATCTCTTGGGGTTTGTATTTTGGCGAATTCATACAAGTTTACGATTAATGTATCATTTTCTCTTCCGATGTGTTTTGCAATTTCCGCCTCTGTTGACATCCCAAGAGCTTTTAGCAGAACTATTGCTGGAATGTTCTTTAACCTGCTGAACGTGACATCTAAGATTCCCTCGTTTGTTTCTGCAATTGTTGTTGGGATTCTATAGGGGCCTCTTTGAGAGAATATTCTTAATGTTAAACCTCTTCGGCCTTCCTCTATAAATGGCTGGTTTGGAGCAAGGTCCTCTGCCATAACCATTATTCTTTCATTTCCGTTAATTATGAAATATCCTCCTAAATCCAAGGGGTCCATGTAATTTTTCACTAATTCCTCTTTATTCATGCCATTGGAATTGCAAATCTTGCTTCTCACTATTACTGGAATTCTTCCAATTTCAACTTCTGAGCTGTCAGAGTTTTCCCCGTACTTAACAGAAATTTCAGCAAAAATAGGCGCTGAATATGTTAAGTTTCTTATTTTGGCTTCTATGGGAGTTATTGCGCTTACGCTTCCGTCTGCTTCTGTGACTGTCGGACTACCTACTCGGATTTTGCCAAACTTAATATCAATTCCCTCGTCGGTCTTCACATTCTCATTAATTTCGTTGACAATTTGCTGCATTTTGTTCTCGATAAAGTCGTTAAAGCTTCTAACGTTTGATTCAACTAAAGAATGCTGCTCTAAATATTTTTTAATTAATAAATGCCTGTCCATTTTATACAATTACTCTGTAATAAACATTTATTTTTTCGCCTGATTTTCTTTCGATTCTTATGACCTCTCCAGGCAATGAGTCTTCAGGCAAAGACGCGTCAGTTGCTTTTATCCTCGGCAATTGAGTTACAGAAATATTGTATTTTTCAATTAGATTTTTTACCTCTTCTGGCTTCAATTTGGAATGTTTGGGCTGTAGTGTATGCATTTTTTAAAATTAAACACTAATGACAATTTAGTGATTAGGGAGTTACTAATGGATTGTAAAAAGTGGTTTTTAAACCTTTCTCTTATCGGCGGTTTTATCATAATACAAGTTCTAATTCGCTTTGCCATAAACAAGGCACATATCCTCTTTTTATAAGATATTCCCTGCGTGATTGCACTATTTTTCCATCTTTAAATAATCTCTTTTCATCTTATCAGAGGTATCTCTTCACTAAGAATTCCATCTTTCAGTTCCTTTCTTATATTTTCATACTCCACCAAATCTATCTTTTTGCCTAGTTCTTTTTCTATTAGCATTTTCAATGAAATAAATTCAATTAAGCCCCTATCATCATTGATTTCAACTAACAAGTCTATATCGCTGCCCATGCGCTGTTTTCCCCGAGCATAGCTCCCAAATATGCCTGCCTTCGTTACATTATTCTTCTTTAGTAAAGGCACTAATTTCTCTTTAATTATTTGTATTTCTTTACTCAATCGCATATTCTAAGCACCATTCTAAAGTTTTTAAGGCTTTGTAAGTGTGACATTGCCCATAAGGATAAAAAATAGAGATTATGGATTTTCTGGAAGAGAAGTTCGAATGTTTTTTTGTACCTCGAGTCCTATTCCTAGAATATGGGCTACACCTGTTAAATGATAACCGCTAGCTAACGAGGAACCATGATTAACTCCTGCAATTTGAATAGCGCGTGCATAAGGATATCTCCTTGGCGAAGCAAGTTGGACAGGCATCGCTTTTTCATAGCCCCATCTTTTTGTCATTTCAGGGAAAAATCGGGCTACATAATCAATTAACAAGTCCTTATCTCGGGCAACAAATTGCCAGAATGGATGTTCCAGGGTTTCTTTTTCTGTTAAGTTTGGGTAAGTGTCTGTAAAATCCATAACAAATAGGTTCTTATTACGTTTAAACTCAACACCCTCTAAATTTTCATAATTCCATCTTCCAGAACAAGTGAACCATCATGTATTTTTGTCTTTTGGGTCATTTCTCTTAACATTTGAGCATCTCTAACCACTTTAACCATACCATTAGGATGTATTGCAAGCATATCGCCTGTATCAATATAGTCATATTTAACAGGATCGTACTTTTCAGGGTTTTTTTCAGAGTTGACTCTTAATCTCATAATGTCTGCAATCGACGCAGAAATTCTTCCCCCTGCGACTAGTTTAGGCATAGTGCTTGTGTAACTACCTATGTATAATTCATGGGAATTTCTCACTGGTGGTTCGCCCGGGTATATCATAAAAAAATTACCAAATAAGGGTATTTTAAACCTTTCTGTCGTAATAACTTATTAATAGTAACAAATATGGCCCCGACGGGATTTGAACCCGCGACACCCACGTTTCTACAAACCTCCAGCGGGTTTCTAGGAGTTCCAGCAACCAACTGAACATCATAAGAGCGTGGTACTCTAACCAGGCTGAGCTACGAGGCCATAATTAAATATTGAACTGAGGGGTTTTAAAATTATCCTCTTCTTTGCTTTTCGGGTTCCCATTCTGGGTATAATGGGGTGCCAAATAAAGGGCCCATTTTCACTAGCCCTCTTTCTTGAAGGCCTTGATTAATTGATGAATAAACTGCGCCCAACAATAAGTCTAGCGATTTGCTAGAATCTGGCTTTGTTATATCATACTCTCTGGCAAGAAAATAATTTTGATTGCCTGGCACTATGCAAGTAGAACTATTTGAAATTCTTCGAAGTGTTCTATGGATGGAAGTTATCACAAAATCTCTAACAGTATACTTTGGAGTTTTTGCACCGATATCATCGTGGCCTCTTCCAAAGACCATATTTCTTCTAAGCATACCGCTCAGATAATCTTCTAACTTATCCACAATTTTATCAACTCTCAAAGAGCTGAATAAAACTTCTTCAGGCACAGGAGCATAACCATCTGGCACGTGCTGCCCCCCAGATACTTCAAACTCCCCTACGTCTCTTTCTGTATTTTGTATTTTTGGACTTTTTATGATTACCATCTTGTTATTTTATATAGTAATAATCCTCTTATTTTAAAAATTATGCTATTTAGAAATTTCCCTTTATTCTTTTTTTGATATCATTGAGCTTTAGTGCCCCTGTGTGGATATCGACGGGCTGGCCATTTTTGAACAAAATTGTTGTTGGTATGCTCATTACTCCGAAACGCATTGCTGTATTTTGGTTTTCATCCACGTCTATTTTTCCAAATTTAACGCCTTTGATTTCTTCTGCGGCTTTCTCAAAATGAGGCGCCATTATTTTGCATGGATTGCACCAATCAGCATAAAAGTCTATGACCCAATTGCCGTGCTTAATTTCCTTGTCAAAATTGCTTTCTGTCAGTTCTGTTATTTTTCCTGCCATTTTACAATTTAAGAAAATGAATTAATAAATCTTTTGAGTCAAATAAATATTCATTTTTACTCTAATGTTACTACTTATTAATTACGTTAATAGAAAGGTTTAAAAACCCATCTTAGTACGCCTCTTTAGGAGTAAAATGATATACGGAAGATGCGTAGGAAAGGATGAAGCAAGGGAGCTGAAAAGAGCTGGCGCTCTGCAGGATGAGCAGGGCGGACTTGTTCCTACATTTGGTTTGACTAACGGACTTGTTAAGAAATTAGATTCTGGGAATGGAGATTCAATAAGAGGCATGTTTAGAGGCATTGGGGTAAAAAATCCTTACACTATTGTTCTTTTTGAGACCCCTTATAGTCCTGCAGTTGGCCCTATTCCTCAAAGCAATGGAATGCAAGAATACAAATTTAATTCCGGAACACCGGTTACAATAACAAGCACTTTAAGACTTTAATATTTAGCTGCGCCCGTGAAAATGATTCTTCTATTTTTTTCCGCATATCCTCCAACAACCCTTACTCCAGAGCGATTATGATAGACTATCTTTACAGGTTTTAGCTGCGCAAGGCTTTCAATGCCTGTCTTACGCATTATTTCTGGTCCATGCGCGCTTAAACTTGAGTTTAAAGAGAGGATTAGACCTTTATCTTCATCTCTAACATAAAAAACGCCATTTCGCCCGCCTTTGCTAAAACCTTTAAATCCGAAATTGCTTGCAACATCAAAGGGCTTCTCTAATTTATCAGGGGACTTTAAGATTTTATCAATAAATGAATCCAGAAAGATGCATCTAATTAAATCGCTTGAAAAGTCAGAGCCCACGTCAAAAAACGGCTCTTCTGTTTTAGATTCCAAATACTCTCTTAAATCACCAAGAAGAGATTTATAGTTAAATTTTTCTCGGTGTGCTGCATATTCTGTTGTAACGCTTGTTGCCATAAAAATAGTTGAAATTGTTTGCTTTTAAATCTTTATATTCTGCTGGTAATCCAATATCAATAATCACACTGCATACTTATAAATATCTT
>CAYJRP010000020.1:0-12092 GCA_964372675.1 Candidatus Woesearchaeota archaeon
CGAAAATTGAAGAATATCTAAAAGCTAAAACCTATAACCTAAAACCTAAAGTTATTATTCCTGTTCATCTTTTTGGCCAGATGGCAGACATGGGAGAAATTATGAGAATTGCGAAGAGATATAAAGTAAAAGTTATTGAAGATGCTGCCCAAGCATTTAGTGCTGAATATAAAAAAAAGAAAGCAGGTACAATAGGTGATACAGGATGTTTCTCTTTTTTTCCTTCAAAAAATTTAGGAGCTTATGGAGACGGAGGTATGGTTATCACAAATAACAAAAAATTAGCAGATAAAATTCGGCTTTTGAGAAATCACGGCTCTTCAGCCAAAGAAAAATATTTAAATCTAACTTTAGGAACAAATTCAAGGTTAGATTCAATTCAGGCAGCAATTTTGAGGGTAAAGTTAAAATATCTTCAAAAATGGAATAAAAAAAGACAGAAAATTGCTGAATATTATAATAAAGAACTAAGGGGTATGGGTGATATAATCACACCGAAAATTTTATCTAACAGAAATCATATTTTTCATCAATATATTATTAAAACAAAATACCGGGACAAACTAAAAAAATATTTAGAGAGAAGAGGAATTCCTACTATGATTTACTATTTTCTACCCTTACATTTACAACCCGCTTTTAAACATTTGGGTTATAAAAAAAGCGATTTCCCTGAAGCAGAAAAAGCAACAAGAGAAGTTTTAGCCTTACCAATTTATCCAGAATTATCAAAGAAAAATCAAGATTTCATTATAAGGAAAATAAAAGAATTTTATGAATAGTTTTTCTAAAGATAGTTTAATAACTTTTTTTACCGAAATTTTAGTATTTATTTTTGGTTTTGTTTCACTTATTATTCTTGCGAGAGTTTTAGGGCCGACCGGAAAAGGGATTTACTCCCTGATTTTACTTATTCCCGGCTTACTTTTAACTTTTGGTAGCTTTGGTATAGAATCCGCTAATGTTTATTATATTGGAAGCAGAAAATACAAAATTCAAGACGTTGTCTCTAATTCCTTAATTTTATCTTTTCTTCTTGGAATTATCCTTGTTCTAATATTTTGGGGCATTTCTCAGTTTGAGCTTTTTCAGAAGTTTATCCATTTTAATCAAATTCCACCCTTCTATTTATGGTTAGTAGTTTTAATTATTCCTCTATCTTTAGTCTCAAATTTTTTCAGAAATATAATTCGTGGGAAAGGAGAAATAACAAATTATAATAAAATAAAAATATTAGAAAACACTATTTTATTGATAGCGGTTGTTGTTTTTTTATTAATATTAAAAAAAGATATATTTGGGGCTGTGCTCTCGTATATTTTAGCTGTTTTGGGAGCGGGTTTATTTAGTATTTTCTTGATTGGAAAAATAGCCAAATTTCAACTTTCTCTTAATAAAAAGTTACTTAAAGATTCAGTCTCTTATGGGGGGAAAGTATATCTGGCAAATACAATGTCTTTTTTAAATTACCGCTTGGACGTGCTTTTAATAGCTATGTTTTTGGCGCCGGCAGCAGTTGGGTTTTATAGTATCGCTGTGGGGATAGCTGAAAGACTATTTATAATCTCAGGAGTATTGGCTACTGTTTTGTTTCCCAAGGTATCTTCTCTTTCCAATTCTGAGGCAGACCACTTTACTCCGAGAATTGCCCGGCATACATTTTTTATTATGATTATTGCGTCTTTATTATTGCTCATTTTAGCTAATCCTTTAATTAAAATTTTCTTTGGTTTGGCCTTTTTACCTTCCGTTTTGCCATTATTGATTTTATTGCCAGGAATCATTGCCTTTGGCATAGGGGGAGTGTTGGCCGCTGATTTAAGCGGCAGGGGGAAACCAGAGTTTGCTGTTTATTCTTCTCTAGCTTGTTTAGTTGTTAATGTTGTCTTAAATATTATTTTAATTCCAAAATGGGGGATTGCAGGCGCAGCTTTAGCTTCAACTATTGCTTATTGGATTGATACTTTGATAATCATATTTGCTTTTTTTAGAATTTCGCGGAAACCTTTGCTAGAATTTTTGCTTATTAAAAAAGAAGATTTCAGGGATTATTACAATATGTTTTTAAATATGAAAGATTTACTAAAAAAATAAATTATGGAAGGCAAAAAATTAACAATTTGCTTTTTGGGGGAAGCAGATCCAAGAGATATTCACACTTTGAAATGGGCAAGATACTTTGAGGAAAACGGCCATGATGTTCACCTGATTTCTTATAGTTTGCCCGGTGAAAACAAAGGAAATAATATAAAAATCCATATTCTAAAAAAGAAAATTCCTGCCGGTAATTGGTTGATGAACACCCTTATAAACCTTCCCTCAACCGCTTTAAAAGTTAAAAAACTAATTCATAACATAAAACCAAATATTATCCATGCTCATTGTTTAACAAGTTATGCTACCTTAGCCCGTTTGATTGGATTCCGTCCAATGGTAGTTACTGCTTTTGGTTCCGATGTTTTGATTAATCCTCATAAGAATATAATTACAAAATGGAATGTCCGTGAAATTCTAAAGAAAACAGATTTAATAACCTGCGACGCTCAACACATGAAAACAGCTATGATAAAATTAGGAGCAGATGCTTCAAAAATAAAGATTATTTATTTTGGCGTAGACACCGAAGTATTTAAGCCTGGAGAAAAAGACGAAGAGCTTATGAAACAATGGGGATTTTTAGAGTCAGATAAAATAATAATAAGTTTAAGGGGTTTGGAACCGATTTATAATGTGGAAAGTTTGGTAAAAGCTATTCCTATCGTTTTAAAAGAAACTCCAGAAGCAAAATTTATTATTGCCGGAGATGGTTCAGAAAAGGAGATGCTTAAAAAAAAGGCAGAAAAATTAGATATTATCAATAATGTTAAATTTGTCGGTTGGGTTAATGAAGAAGAAATGCCGAGATGTTTAAGAACAGCTGATATTTATGTTTCTACTTCTCTGTCTGATGGCGGTTTATCTTCGGCAACGAGCGAAGCAATGGCTTGCGGTCTCTCGGTTGTAATCACCGATTCCGGAGAAAATAAAAAATGGGTGGAGGATGGAAAAGATGGGTTTATCGTTCCTACCAAAAGTCCTGAACTGTTAGCGGAAAAAATTATATTTCTTTTGAAAAACGAAAATAAAAGAAAAGAATTTGGAGTAAGATCTCGGGAGATAATGAAAGAAAGAAATGATTATTATAATGAAATGACAAAAATGGAGAAAATTTATAGAGATTTAGTTAATAAATAATTTTATGAAAAAGATAAAATCAATTTTATTCAACACACTTGAAAAATCTGCAACTTTTTTTGTAAGAATGGGTATTAACAAGAGAATCCCCGGCGTTTTGACAGTGTATAAGTTCTTTTTTAATAAGTTTTGGCCATACAACGAAATAATCGAAGTTCAGGGAAGTAAAATATATATTAATTCGAAAGAAGAATCTTTGAGCATGAAAAAAACGCTTGAGGATTATGCAAAAAATTTGATTCACGAGGAAGCAACAACCGATTTATTTAAGAGAGTTATAAAAGAAGGAGACGTCGTTGTTGATTTGGGTGCCAATATCGGCTATTTTTCCCTTTTGGCCGCAAAACTAGTGGGTCCCAAAGGCCGCGTTTTTTCTTTTGAGCCGGAGCCGAAAAACTACAGTTATTTGATAAAAAACACCGAATTGAATTCTTATAATAATGTTTTTGCTTTTCCGAAAGCAGTTTCTGATAAAAACGGAACAACTCAACTTTATATCTGCGACTACGATACAGGACATCACACCATTAATCAGTATAAAGGCATTGAGGCATATGGTCGTGGTCGGGAAACAAAAGAACAATCGGTCGAGATTGAAACAGTAACCTTAGACAGTTTTCTTGAAGGAAAAACAGACCGCGTTGATGTTATAAAAATGGATGTTGAGGGTGCGGAAATGTTAGCTCTTTTGGGAATGGACAGGATTTTAAGAAAGAACAGAAACATAAAAATGTTTGCTGAATTTTTTCCTCTTTTAATAGAAAAGATGGGAAATTCTCCAAAAGAATTTATTAGAAAACTTTTGGAGGATTACAAACTTTCAATATATGTTATTCCTGACGATTATGATTCTTCAATTAGAGAAATAAAAAAAATGAATAGCATTGAAGAAATCATGGCGTTCCGCCAGAAAGAAGAAGACCATATAAATCTATTCATAAAAAGAGAAAACGTATGATTGTAATAGTTGATTATAAAATGGGGAATATTGGTTCCATCGTAAACATGTTGAAAAAAATAGGAGTTTATGCAGTAATTTCCTCAAATGCTTCTATGGTTGAGAAGGCAACAAAACTGATTTTGCCGGGAGTCGGGGCTTTTGATAGTGGAGTGAAAAACTTGAATGATTTGGGTTTAGTAGAGATTATTACCGAAAAAGTAACAAAAGAGAAAATTCCTATTCTCGGAGTTTGCTTAGGAATGCAGCTTTTTTCAAAAGAAAGCGAAGAGGGAAAACTTAAAGGGCTTGGATGGATTGATGCCAAAACCATAAAATTTAACTTCTCTCGGCCAAACAGTTTGAAAATACCTCACATGGGATGGAACAGCATAACCCCGCAGCAGAAAGACCCCTTATTTACAGATTTTGATAATGAGGCAAGATTCTATTTTGTGCATTCGTATCATCTCAAGTGTAAAAATGAAAATGATGTTTTAGCAACTACCTCTTATGGATATGATTTTGCTTCCATAGTAAAAAAAGACAATATTATCGGAGTTCAGTTTCATCCGGAAAAAAGCCACAAATACGGAATGAAATTATTAAAGAATTTTGCTGAATTATGTTAAAGACCAGAGTTATTCCATGTTTATTATTAAAGAATTTAGGATTGGTAAAAACAGTCAAATTTTCTGATCCTAAATACATTGGCGATCCGATAAATGCTGTAAAAATATTCAACGATAAGGAGGTAGATGAATTAATCTTTTTAGATATTACAGCCACTAATGAAAAAAGAAAGCCGTCATTTGAATTTATATCCAGAATCGCCAAAGAGTGTTTTATGCCTTTCAGTTATGGAGGAGGAATAAGAAGTCTGGAGGATATAAAAGAAATTTTAAGATTAGGAACGGAAAAAGTTGTAATAAATAGTTACGCTTTTGAAAATCCAGGGTTTATAAAAGAAGCGTCAAAAATTTTTGGAAGACAGAGTATTATTGCTTCAATAGATGTTAAGAAAAATGAAGTTTTTACAAATAGCGGGACAAGACCAACAGGGTTAAATCCAGTCGATTATGCAATAAAAATGGAACAAATGGGAACAGGCGAGATATTTTTAAATTCAATAGACAAAGACGGAATAATGGAAGGTTATGACTTGGAATTAGTAAAATCGGTTTCAGAAAAAGTTAATATACCTGTAATTATTTCAGGTGGAGCTGGAAAACTGGAAGATTTTAAGAAAGCGATAAATCACGGCGCATCGGCAGTGTCAGCTGGAAGTATGTTTGTTTTTATAGGGAAAAATCGGGCTGTTCTTATAAACTATCCGAACCAAAGAGAATTAGAACAAGTTTTAAATTAAAAAAGATGGAACAAAAAAAATACCAAATTTGTACCAATTGCGTCATGGACACATCAGACCCTGAGATAACCTTTGACGAGACAGGCATCTGTAATCATTGTAGGGAGTATAGAAAGCACATCATGCATCTTCGTACAGAAGAAGATCTTAAAATAGAGATTAACAAAATAAAAAGAGAGGGACAAGGGAAAAAATACGACTGTATTATAGGGCTTTCGGGAGGCGTAGATAGTTCCTTTGTCGCGTATTTGGTAAAAAAGGTTGGATTACGGCCTTTAGCTATTCACCTTGATAATGGCTGGGACACAGAGTTATCTGTGAGCAACATAGAGAGAATAATTAAGGTTTTGGATATTGATTTTTATACGCATGTAGTTAATTGGGAAGAGTTCAGGGACCTGCAGTTGTCTTTCTTGAGAGCATCAGTCGCAAACATAGAGATACCAACTGACCATGCGATAGTAGCCATATTGTACAAGAAAGCAGTAGAGTTTGGGGTCAGGTATATTATTCACGGTGGCAACTTAAAGACCGAAGGAGTGATGCCACGTGCTTGGGGTTATGATGCCAGAGATTTGAGGCATATAATAGCGATTCATAAAAAATTCGGCGATATTGAGCTAAAGACATTCCCTATACTTGGAGTTTGGAAATTAGCTTATTATTCTCTAGTAAAAGGAATTAAATGGTTCCCCATATTAAACTACGGAGATTACGATAAAGCAAAAACTAAAGAGCTACTTAAGAAAGAACTAGGGTGGCGGGATTACGGCGAAAAGCATGAGGAATCTTTATTCACCAAATTTTTTCAGAGCTATATACTACCAAAAAAATTTATTATAGATAAAAGAAGAGCACATTATTCAACTCTTATCAATTCTGGGCAGATGATAAGAGAAGAGGCAATGGAAAGAATGAAATACCAGCCTTATCCAACCGAAAAGGAGATGCAAAACGACAAAGATTATGTCGTCAAAAAGCTTGAGCTCACAGAGGAGGAATTTAATAATATTATGTCTCAACCTATAAAGTCGTATAAAGATTATTCAAACCACTCTTTATTTATAGAGAGACTGTCATTTATTTATAGATTAATTAAAAAGATAGCAACATGAAATTAGCATTTTTATTAAACGAAGAAAGCATCCATTCGCAGAAGTGGGTTCGATACTTTAAGGGGAACCACGAGGTTTACGTGCTGAAGATTGTAAAAACTAACTCTAAATTCTTAGATGTGATAACTAATATTTTTTCCATAAAGACACAAATTAAGAAAATAAAACCTGACATACTCCATGCACATTATGCCGGAGTTTACGGCGTATTAGGAGCTATAAGTGGGTTTCATCCATTCATTCTTACAGTCTGGGGATCTGATATTTTAATAAATTCTAAACGGATGATAATTAAACCTTTCCTGAATTTTACTTTGAAAAAGGCTGATTTAATTACCTGCGATGCAGAACACATGAAAAGAGCGATTATGAGATTAGGTATTCCCGAAAGAAAGATAGAAATTATTAATTTTGGAATAGATACCAAATTATTCGCACCTGGCCCCAAGTACCAAAACCTGATAGATAGTCTTGGCTTTTCTGGCTGCGATATAGTGATAAGCCTAAGGAGGCTAGAATTGATTTGCGATGTCGAAACTTTAATAAAAACTGTACCTCTTATCTTGAAAGAAATTCCAGGAACAAAATTTATTATCGTTGGAGCAGGTTCTCAAGGGGAAAGCATTTTAAGGTTAAGCGAGGCATTAAAAGTTTCGAAAAGTATTAAATTTATTGGCCAAGTTTCTAATGAAGAAATATTAAAATACCTTAGAATATCTGATATTTATGTTTCAACTTCTTTATCGGACGGAGGGATTTCTGCCAGTACGGCTGAGGCTATGGCTTGTGGCCTCCCGGCAATTATAACAGATGTGGGTGATAATAAAGATTGGGTCAAAAATGGAGAAAGTGGATTTATTGTTCCTATAAAGAATCCAAACCTATTGGCCGAAAAGATTATTTATCTACTGAAGAATAAGGATAAAAGATTAGAATTTGGCAAGAAGGCAAGAAAGATAATAGAAGAAAGAAATGATTATAATAACGAAATGGCAAAAATAGAAGAGATCTATAAGTTATATGCGTCTAAAAAAAATAATATTAAGAAAAGCTAAAAGGTTCTTAGTTGCGGTTTTAGGATCGAAGACAGACGAGGCATATTGGCGTTTCCGCCATATTGTCGATAAGGAATGGGTAAAGGGTTATATGCCTTACGAGGCAGTACATCCCTACAGAAAATTGTTGATGGAAAAAATAGCCGGTTATTTTCCTTTCGAAAGTATTCTGGAGTTCGGCTGTTCGGCAGGACCGAATCTATATGGATTGGCGAAAAAATTTAACGAGGTAAAAATATACGGCATCGATATAAGCAAAAAGGCAATTGAAGAAGGAAGAAAATATTTCGAAAAAGAAAATATAAAAAATGTTCATTTAAAGACAGGCGGGATAGAGGCAATAAAGACCATTAACGATAAAAGCATTGATATTTTTTTTACTAATAAAGTATTGATTTATTTCGACAACCATAAAATCGAAGAAGCAATTAGAGAAATTTTACGAGTTACTAAAAAAGCTATAATTATTCTTGAATTACACCATTATTTAGAAGATTCAATCTATAGAGACAACTGGATTCATAATTATAAGCTATTATTTAAAAAATTTATTCCAGAAGAAAAAATAAAAATAAGCAAAATTCCCGAAAACATTCAGAAAGGAAATTGGGCAGAATATGGACATATCATTGAAGTGATTTTATAGGAACAAGGCTAATATATTTTCCTTAAAAATCAAAATATGAGAAAAGTTTTAATAATCGCTAATCTGTATTATGCTTCGCCAAGAATTCCGGGGGTTACAAAATACCTAGTCGATTTTGGATGGGAGCCAACAATCATTACCGTACCGACAAAAGAAGATCCTAAAAATATTCTTATTTTTCCGTACGGCTTTAAAGAAAAAGTGAAAATCGTAGAAACTTCCTACTTGGGAGATGTTTTATCGAGCTGGAGAAAAATATTCGGTCGTCTAGGTTTTAAAAAAGAAAAAAGCATTTTGGATCAAATGAAACAAAAAACCAGAGTAAAATCACAGAGATCTTTTATCGATTATATTTTCAGGTTTTACCTTACTGTTTTTGCATACCCGGACGCAGAGAGAAAATGGGAAAAGGCGGCGTTAGAGACCGCCGAAAAGGTATTGGATTCGGAAATATTTAACGCAATAATAAGCAGTTCTTCGCCCGTGACAGCTCATATTGTATCCAGGAAACTTAAAGAAAAATACAAGATTTGTTGGATAGCTGATTTGAGAGATCTTTGGACTCAAAACCATAATTATTTTTATCCCTGGTGGCGGAAAATCTTTGAGCAAAAACTTGAATTAAAGACTTTGTCATCAGCAGACTGCTTAGTAACAGTTTCTAAGCCACTGGCAGAAAAATTAATGGAATTGCATAGTGGAAAAAAAGTTTTAATGATCTCTAACGGTTTTGATCCTGAAAAAGTGAACGAACCTGCAGCGAATCTGACAAAAAAATTTACTATAACTTATACGGGGCATTTTTATAGTGGAAAACAGGACCCCACAAAAATCTTAGCAGCTTTACGTGATTTAATTCATAATGATGAGATAGATAGTGCGGATGTTGAGCTGAGGTTTTTCGGCTTAGAGAATTACTGGCTTCGAGGAGAAATTGAGAAATATAAACTTTCTCATTTTGTTAAACAATACGGAAAAGTTTCAAATAAAATTTCTCTAGAAAAACAAAGAGAATCGCAAATATTGCTTTTTTTAAATTGGGAAAACAAAAAAGAAAAAGGCGTTTATACTACTAAATTTTTTGAGTATCTTGCTGCGAAGAGGCCAATAATCGCGACGGGGGGGTTCGGCGGCGACGTCATAGAGGAGTCTTTTGCGGCAACAAATGCCGGCGTTTATGCCTCGGATGTAGAAGGAATAAAAAGAGAGATTAAGAAATTTTATTTAGAATATAAAAATAAAGGACATGTAGAGCATAAAGGAATTCCTGAAAAGATTGATAAATATAATTACCGAGAGATGGCTAGAAAATTCGCAAATATTTTAGATGAATTAATATGAAAAATAACTCACCATTGGTTTCGGTAATAATTCCTTGTCGAAATGAAGAAAGATATATTAAACCTCGACTGGAATCTTTGATTGAAGATGGTTACCCTTTAGATAAAATTGAAATTTTAGTTGTTGATGGCATGAGCACTGACAAGACAAGAGAAATTTTGAATGATTATAAATCTCGCCACTCTTTCATTAAAGTTTTAGATAATCCAAAGAAATTTACTCCTTTTGCGTTTAATATAGGAATTAAAGAAGCTAAAGCCGAAATAATTATTTTAATGAGTGCTCATACTTTTGATAAAAAAGGCTATATTTCAAAGTGTATAAAATATTTAAATGAATATAACGCAGATAGTGTGATAGGCGTGATAAGAGCTACGTCTTCGAAAGAAAGTCTTGTAGCAAAAGCAATTGCTATTTCTTTATCTCATTTTTTTGGAGTAGGTAATTCTTATTTTAGAATTGGTTCAAATAATCCTAGATGGGTTGATACTGCCGGCACTTGTTATAAAAGAGAAGTTTTTGAAAAAATAGGTCTTTTTAATGAAAAATTAAAAAGATCCCAAGATATGGATTTTAGTTTAAAAATGAAAAAGGCGGGAAGTAAAATTCTTTTAGCTCCTGATATTGTAAGTTATTACTATCCGAGCGATAACTTAAAAGATTTTTTTCGCCATAATATCAGAGATGGAATTTGGGCTATCCTTCCTATAAAGTTTATTAAAAGACCCCTAAAATTGAGGCACTGTATCCCTCTTATCTTTGTTTTAAGCCTACCTTTAAGTATTTGGTTATATCTTCCTATTTCTTTATATTTTTCAGCGAAAATTGCTATAAAAGAAAGAGACTTTAGATTATTTTTTGTAATGCCTTTAGTTTTCGCTACCCGTCATATGGGCTATGGGATGGGTTCTTTCTGGGGATTAATAAGAACCCTACCTTCGGTAGGAACCTTGATTTCTCGCTTCGTTCGAAAATAAAACTAATAATTTAAATTTATGATAGAAGAACGAAAGCAAAAAGAAATAGAGCTTCAAAATAAAATAAGAAGTAAAGAATTAAAAGAAGGTACGTCTTGCTACGAGCATTTAACTTCCAATAGAAAATTTTATTCCATTACTCGAAAAAGTATAAATTTTTTAAATGACTATTTATTAAATAAATACAAAGGGAAAAAAATTTTAGATTATGGATGCGGAGACGGGACAAGTTCGGTTTTTTTAGCGAAGCACGGAATTGAGGTAGTAGGTATAGAAATTTCCAGTGTAAGAATCCAAAATTCTAAAGAACTTGCAGAAAAAGAAGGAGTGAAAGACAGAACTTCTTTCTTTTTAATGGATGCAGAAAATACGACATTTCCAGATAACTATTTTGATGGAATTCTTTGTGCTGGGGTTTTACATCATTTAGCAATAGAAAGCGCTTTTAAGGAAATGGCTAGAATTTTAAAACCGGAAGGTAGTATTATCTGCAATGAACCTTTGGCATATAATCCGATTTTTCAGCTATACAGGAAATTGACTCCTCACTTAAGAAGTGAATGGGAAATGGAGCATATATTAACTAGAGGGGATATAAATTTGGCAAAAAACTATTTTGAAAAAATGGAAACTAAATTTTTTCACCTTTCCGCCCTATTAGCTGTACCCTTCCGTAATTTATTTTTCTTTCATTTTGTATTAGGGATTTTCGAAAAGATAGATTCAGTAATTCTAAAGTTGCCTGGTTTTAAATGGTGGGCATGGCAAATAATTTTCATTTTATCTAAACCTAAAAAATGAAAATTTCTCCACAAAAATACATATTTTATATTCATTCCCTTGACGAGATTGTTTCCGGATCAGATTTACCGGAAGGTTATTCTCTTAAAATTTGGAGACCTTCTATTTTTGAACTTATTCCGAAAGGATTATCAAAATTTCCTTTTATCTTATGGTCAATTATGCATTACCTAAAATTATTTATTAATTCTAATTATAATATTTTTTTGGTTTATTGTAATAAAGAAATAATTCATTATAGCGGAGTTTTGCCGAAACATTTTAAATATCCCTTTATGAATAACAACGATATTCAAATTGGACCGTGTTGGACTCATACTGAACATCGGAGAAAAGGAATAGCCTCTTTTGTCATTAAAAAAATCATTGAAACTTATAAAAAACCAGGATGTAAGTTTTGGTATATTACGAGAGAAGAAAATATTCCTTCTAAAAAATTTATTGAAAGCCTCGGCTTTCTAAAATATGGAATAGGATTTAAAAAAAACAAATTCGGAATCGGGGCTCTCGGCCATTTTTATCCAGAATATAAATACTAAATTCATGCTAAAACGAATATTTGATATTTTATTTTCTCTTCTGGGATTAATAATATTATTGCAATGGTTGTTCATTAT
>CAYJRP010000021.1:0-11207 GCA_964372675.1 Candidatus Woesearchaeota archaeon
TACGTTGGGATATCTCAAGGGCATTAATGCCTTTTTGTAAGTCCCAGAATAAATACGATCGAGATGGAAAAGAGAAATTTAATTTTCATGCTACCCTTGCTTTCAAAGATATCGATTACAAATTCAAAGAGATTCTTAATTATTTAAAAAGAAAGAAAAGGCCTCAAATTCTCCAAACAGTAATTCGCATAACTATTATTCGCAATGGACGGATATTTAAGGAATTCGATTTATTACAAAGATGGTTACTTAATCAAGATCAAGCAAAAGGCAAGAAAGCAGAAGATAAGAGGATACTTCCTAAATCTTGGGGAATAATACAGCAAATGAAAGAACCAACTCCTACCAATTTTCACGATTTTTCAAACAAAAAAGTATTTTTTATAAGCGATACGCATTTCGATCATGCAAATATAATTAGATACACAAAACGACCATTTAGAAATGTAGAAGAGATGAATAACGTTTTAGTTCAAAATTGGAATAACCGGGTAAAGGAAGGAGACATTGTATTTTTTCTAGGAGATTTAGGGTTTGACCGAGGTCATAGACCAATAAGTTACTGGACTGATAAATTAAACGGAAAAATCTATCTTTTAAGAGGCAATCATGATAAAGATAAAAGTGTTGGAAAAGCGACTGAAATTCCAAATGTTTATCCTTTGTTATATAAGGGTCATAAATTTCTTTTAATGCATGACCCCCACAGACCGATTGATTGGAATGGTTGGATTATTCATGGTGACAAACACAATAACGACTTGGAATATTATCCATTTTTCAATGGCGAAAAAAAGACAATAAATGTTAGTGCAGAATTAATAAACTTTACGCCGATTGATTTAGATAAAATAATTGCTTATAATTTAGACTCAACTAAAAAAGTAAAAAGTATAGATAATATTTCTGAGCCCCAATCATTGTTTGAAAAGATAATTTCATTTTTTAGGGAAAAATAAGTTTTACTTCATCAGCACCAAACTCTCCCACCCGCAAAATCCTTATAAACTCCTTCAATCTCCAATAATCATGCAAAGAAAAACATTTTCATATCTTTGGGAATATGATAACCTGATAGTTTCAAACAGGCAGGAAAATGAAAAGGTCAGAGAAAACTTTGAAGTAGGGGATATTGTATTTAGCTTAACCGGCACAGGAAAAATTGTCTCCATAGATATCAGGAGCGCTTCATACTTCTTAGAGTCATGCGGCATTACTCCAGAAATACTCAAAGAGGCAACAAATATTGAATTCGAAGTAATTCCTAAAAGAGGAGTTATCTTTTTAGTGCTAAAAATAGAGTCAGTCACTGGAGAGCATAAAATATCTAAAAACATCCCTTTAATCATGCCTATGGCTAGCCGATAAGCTTGTCCTTATAGGCTCTGGTTAACCATTCTTTGTATCTCTTAAAGTTTCTTTGCACGTAGTAAGCATTAATTAAAACTGCCCGATTTCCATCTAAATCTATTGAGTAAATTACATAATAACCCTCGTCCAAATGATAATAAAAATCGTAGTTGGTTTTTTGGCTCTTTTTATGTTTTCTTTTGACAATTAATTCTATTCTATCAAATTCCGCAAATTTATTCGTAATAAATTGTAAATCTGTTATCTTTTCATCTAAGGAATAATAGAAATGAGGCAGTTTAATCAAGTCACCAAAAGAAAATACCTTTAGTTTTTCTCTTAATGGAGCAATTTCTTCCTCTTTTTCATATACTGCAATGATTTCATCTTGCATAAACTTGCAAGGTGTTCGATATTTATAAATTTGGGTTAATTACTTCATCAGCACCAAATTTTCCCAACTACAAAGTTTTATAAATAATAAGACAACTATTAAATTATGGAATTAAATATAATCTTAGAAAAGCAGGAAGAAGGCGGCTATACAGTTTACGTTCCTTCATTGCCTGGCTGTATCTCTGAAGGTGAAACAAAGGAAGAAGCTTTGATAAATATAAAAGAAGCAATACTCTTATACTTAGAACCTGATGATAATGAATTAATTATCTATAAAGGTAAAGGGGAAATATCTAAAGTAATAATATGAAACTTCCTCAAATTTCTGGAATTGAGTTAGTTAAAAGATTAAGAAGATTTGGTTTTGTTGTTGTAAGGCAGAGAGGTTCCCACATACGTTTAGAGAAAAACACACCAACAGGTACAATAAAAATAACTGTTCCAGCCCATAAAAATCTCAAGAAAGGGACATTACACCATATTCTAAAAGATGCAGGAGTATCAGCAGAAGAAGTTCTTAATGATCAATTAATTCGTTGAGGAGTGCCATCCTCACATAAAGCCCGTTTTCAGCCTGCCTAAAATAAGCTATTCTCTGGTCGTTTTGCTCTATTTCAATCGACAAATCAATCTCATCAATCTTAGGCAAGGGGTGCATTACTCTCGAGTTTGGTTTTATCAAAGCCAGATTATCTGAATTAATTACATATTTTCCGCGCGCTTTTTCAATATCTTCGGGGCTCAATCGCTCTTTTTGCAACCTCGTTACATATACTATATCTGCCCATGCCAGAACATCATTAAGATTATCGACTTCTCTAAAAATTGTTTCATGCTTAGCCAGATATTCTTTAATATCTTCTCTCATCTTTAAGTTCTCTGGAGAAACAAAGGCTATTTCATTGCCAGGGAATTTTCCCAATAGATAGCACAAAGAGCGGGCAGTTCTTCCAGAGGCAAGGTCCCCAACACAGGCAACTTTAAGCCCTTCAACTCCCCCCATTTCTTTTTTGATAGTGTACAAGTCAAGCAGGGCTTGAGTAGGATGTTGTCCTTTACCATCACCAGCGTTAATAATTGGAATGTGGCTGACATCTGCAGCTCTTTTTGCAGCCCCATCTTCTGGGTGCCTTATTACTATAGCATCAACATCATATGAAGAAATAACTCTAATAGAATCTTCTATAGACTCTCCCTTTATTGCTGAGGAAAAGTCTCTAGCATTTTCTGTTGTTACTACATTCCCTCCAAGTTTGAGCATAGCTATTTCAAAGCTTAACCTTGTTCTTGTACTTGGTTCGTAAAAGAATGTAGCAAGAATTCTATTCTGTAAGGCGGGGTGGAAGTGAGGGCTATATCGCATCTCGTCAGCTCTTTCAAACAAATTGTCAAGCAAGTCAGGATCAAGTTGTTGCGCTTCAATAAAATGCTTTAGTCTCATTAAAATAAAGCAAGACAAGAGCAATATAAAAACATTATTGCAATAGATAATTACTTCGGTGGCACAAAAGTATTAATAAATGGCTTGCCTTAATAGATGATGAGAAAAATAAGCTTCTGGGATATCTTATTTTGGATAGCAATGGCTGTTTTAGTTGCATATATAATCGCAAAGTTAACTGGCGTGGTCAACACGCCGGAATGGGTTGATTTAATTCCTTTAATAACATTGGTTTTCATTATTGGCGCATTTTATCAGAAAGTAATGGGTTTCATGGAAATGATGTCAAACAGAACATCTTACCTCAAGAACAGCCTTGATAAAACCCCCGATAAAATAATAGAGCATGATAAGAGAATATCTAATTTGGAAAGCAAAAGAAGATAGCACTATTTAGGAGGAACCAAATTTTCCCAGTCGTCTACGAAGTCTTCTATTTTGGGAGCAGGAACATCAAGCTTCCTTTTCTCAATGTAAGTTTTGGCAAGCAGATAAAACATCATTCCCAAGCTTTTGGCGCTTTTATTATTCCCAATAATATATTTATTCATACCAAAGCTGTAATTATTGCTATCACAAATTCCCAGGACAGGTATTTTAATTCTATTTGCGTCAGCCAAAGCGTTTTTGTCTAACCAAGGGTCACAAATGATAACAAGCCCACATTCGAAAAAGTTTTCTAAATTTGTATTTGTTAAAACTCCAGCAGGATATTTCTTCATGAATGTTCTTATTCCAAGTAGTTCGCCAAATTTCTTTACAGCAGACCAACCAGCTTCTCTTTTACAGACAAGAATAATATCTTTAGCATCAAACTTAGCAAAGAAATCTCCGGCTTCTCTAATGAATTTATCAAGTAAATTAGTATTAAACACAGCAAGTCCATCAGCTCTTCTCTTGTAAATGAAGGGCCTCATATGCGGAGTAATGACTCTAGTTCCTAAATGCATACTTGACTTCAAATAGTCCTCAACAGGAACAAGAGTGTCAGCAGCTTCTTCAGATTTTACACCAGTAACTCTCTCTTTAATGTCAATTTTCTCAACATCTTTGACTTTTTTCTCAAGAGCTTTAGCCTTTTCCTTTAGTTCTTCAAGTTTCGTTTTTGCGGGCTTTTTCTTAACTTCTTCATCCTTTCCAGTAACTTCGTCAAGAGCTTTATCAATAGTTTTTTCAGCTTTTTTCAAAGCCTTCCCAGTTTTTTCCTCAACATCTTCAAGAACTTCTTCAACTTTCTCCACTACATCTTTAGCTTTTTCTTTAGCTTCTTCAATAATGCTTTCTTTCTTCTTTGCCATTGTAATCTTGTATAAATAGTGCAGGGGTTATTCGGAAATTGTTTCAGTCCGTACCTGCTAATATCGATAATAGACATTAATTTGGAGGGTTTTTAAAGTTTTGTCTTAATTTCAACAACCTGCCACTCATCCTCATAAACTATTTTGACTACTTTATTCCTGTCTATTTTCTCCTTTTTTATATTTAGTAGATATTTTTGATGAGATAAAAGTAAGGTTTTTTCATATTTTTGTTTTCCCTTCTCAGTCAAATAAAATCTATAATTTCCCTCTGGAAGTACAGGTTTAGGTAGCCATTTCTTTCTTTCTAGAACTTCCTCAACCAAGTCTTCAGGTAGCAAGCGCTTTCCAGCAGACCAAACACCCCCATTATTTGTAGTATATCTATATAGATATTCTTTTTTCATTTTAACTGATTCTCAATTTCAATTTTCCTAAGTCTATAAAGTTTGATCTCTCTTTCTTTTCCAGAAATCCCGCACTTTATAAAGTCAGCTCCAAATCCAAAAGCCAAATCAGCCAATGCATTATCGGTGGTTTCTCCAGACCTATGAGACATCACAGTTTTTATTCCATGTTTCTTGCAAATACCAAATATCTCCTTAAGTTCAATAAGAGAGCCATTTTGATTCGGTTTTACAATTACAGCGCTAACGGCCTTCATTTTTATTGCCTTTTTTAATCTAGAAATTTGCGTGGCAATAAAATCATCTCCAACAATTAAGCAGCCATTGCTTTTTTTAGTCAATTCAATAAAACCATTCCAGTCTCCCTGCTCTAATCCATCTTCAAGATAAAATAAATCATAATTGTAAATAATTTCCTGCATAAATCTAAGCTGTTCTTTATTATCCAATTTTATGTTATGATAATTATATTTGCCATTTTTGTAAAAAGTAGAAGCAGCAACGTCGATTCCAAGTCCAATTTTAACGCCAAACTTCATTTCAGCTTTCTTTCGCAAATAGTTAAGCAAATCCAAGACTTCTTTGTTATCATTTTCAACAAGCCAAGCACCCTCATCGTTTTTTTCCTTAGATTGCAAAACTTTTCCCGCTTCAGAGTAAACATAATTCATAATCTTCACGTTGTCAAAGAAGCTTTTTGATTGAGGAATAACCAAAAATTCCTGAAAATTGGGTCTAACTTTGTTTTTTATGCTATGCAATCCTCCTCCAATCGCATTTCCGACAGGATATGGAAACTTCTTGGCTTTGGGATTAATCGCTTGCCATAATTCTTTTCCTTCTTCCTTTGCAACTGCTTTGAGTATCGCGCATTCAAAAGCAAAAAGCGCGTTAGCACCAAATTCTCTAGCACTTTTCTTTTTAATTTTCTTAGCAAGTTCTTTTTCAAATTTCTTTAAATCATCAAACTTATTTACGTTCATATTCCAATTATTCTTATTAATAAAATCAATGCAAAAATCAAGACTTTTCATATAAGGCTTAGTCTCAAATTTGCCAGTTGACTTTCCGTTAGGCGAAGATGCACTACATCCATTCACATAAATCTCAATAGTCCAGTCGCCTCGAGAATCTTTTATTTTGCGGGCTTTTACCTCTTTGATTTTCATGAGTAAAAAAAGACACCAATGTTTATATAACTAATTAGTCTATATGCATAATGAGTTTAAGAAATCTTCCCTTGATTAAGGAGGATGCTTTTCATAGATATGCAGAAAGAATGAGCAACCCCGACGAATTATTAAGACTACTGGACAGAGGAGCAAGATATTGCTTCAACGAAAATCATGTTTTACATGCTATTATTGAGCCTTTAGCAGCAAGTTGTGATTCTTCAGATGTAGTAAGGGCAAGATTCTACGCAGTTCTTGAGCTTTTAGGAGAAGCCTATGCATCTAATGTGTATAAATCAGAAATTAAAATCGAGCAGTCAGTAGAACATTAAAACTATTCTTCAGCTGCAGCAGCGCTTTCTTCATCTGCAGGCGCGTAGTCCTCATCTTGGACGTTTTCAAAGCCCATTTCCTCAGCTGACTCAACAATTTCTTTTTCTTCCTGCTTCTCTTTTTCTATAATCTTTTCATCTTCAACGTCCTTGTCCTCTTTGGCAACAACGTGAAGCTTCTCCTGTATCTTGCGAGGCATAGGCCTTTTTACTGAAATAGGCAAAACACCAGCATTAAACTCTTTTTCAGCTATTTTTAAAGCATCAAATCTCATGTTCCTTAGCTCTTCATCGGAAATTTTCAACAGCATCGGAGCATCCATGGAAATCTGTAGCGCCCTTGCTCCCAAAATTCTTGCAATTTCATAGCGCGTAAATTCTTCTTTCTCTTGCATGTTATCTTTCTCTATTTGCTTCTTTATCACTTAGCAAATATGGCTCTATCCCAACTTTAACATACGTTCTTCCATTAATTTTGATAAATTCATTTTCTCCAGCAGAAAATAAAACCGCTGTTCGATATTCTACATTGCCTAATCTTAAGGCACCATTTCTCACAGTTGACAATCTTATTAACCTTTCATCTTCAGTTTCAGGCATTTCTCTTATCATAGTATATACAAGTTTTATTTTAGATATTTTTTAAGCTTTTTGAATGTATCGTCATAAAGCTTTGGAAGCATATTAGATATTTTTGTCATTTCTTCCCTTGTAAATGGAGCTTCTCCGCCTTTCTGGCAGGAGTTTATCATGTACTGCCCTTCCCACCTTGAGATACCCAGAGTAATTCTAGAGTCGCAGGATTCTGCTTCCTCTCTCGTTGGGTCCAAAAGAATTGAATCCCCGAGCTTATAGAATGTGAATGACAAAGGCATGGTCTCTTCAGACAAAGGAAGGCCTTTTTTTGTCTTCTTCTCATAATCAATTTTGCCGTCTTTGTCCAATGTGGGAAATACAGCATTCTTTAGAGCAGCAACAGCTGCTATTCCAGCAGCATCAATCAAAGAGCCGTCATCGTTTATAGGGTAAATATCAACCATAACGGTCCAGACTTTTTCTCCTTCTTTAATGCATAATTCTTTCAAATCAATCATTTCAGAGCCCCTTATCATTCTGTCCACAAGTCTTGGAATCTCAATAGCATTGAATTTTGGCGGTCCTGCTTCAAATCTTGGCGAAGCCATAGGAAGTAAATCTGCAGAGACCATTAAATTTCCTTTATCTTGGGAATCTGGATAAGGCTCTCCAACATCAAGTTTTACACCAGCGACAACTTCTGTTTTGCCCATTCTAACTCTCGCGCTTCCCTCTGCCTTATATGAAACATCATATTCAACTTCAAGGTCTCTCATCTCCAAAAGCTTTCTTCCATCAAATCTTTTTCCAGAAGCAAGCATTTTCATAAGCATTGCTTTAGTCAAATTAGAAACATCCATCGTCATTCTGCAACTCCTTTCAAAGCCTTTTTTTGGACTTCATAAATTTCCTCGCATGCACTATCAGCAAGCTTCAAAGCTTTTTCAATCATATCGGGAGGTATCTTTCCATCTAACTGCAGCAAGGTGTATTTGTCAGTATTAGCCAATTTTGCAGTTGCGAAATCAGTTGCCCCTTCTCCTTCTTCAAAATGCTCCTCATCGTCTGTCACATCCACAACAAGATCTTTGTTAAGCTTTCCAATACTAACAGCACAGACTAAGTTCTTCATAGGTATGCCCGCGTGAGCTAAAGCCATGCTTGCCGCGTTAATTCCTGCAACTCTTGTACTTGCATTAGCTTGTAAAATATAAACCTGCACATCAATGACAGTATTTGGAAATTCTTTTATTTCTACGGCCGGAAGCAAAGCCCATTCAGTCACTTTAGAGATTTCCTGGCTTCTTCTTGATGGTCCCGGCTTCTTTCTGTCATATACAGAGAAGCTAAGCAAATCATAATTGACTCTCAAAATTCCTGTTTGAGAATCCTGTAAATGTTGCGGATGCAGCATTCTAGGTCCATAAACAGCAGCAATAGCAACTGTCCCGCCAAATGAAAACATCGCGCTTCCGTCAGCATTTGGTATGATGCCAACCTTGGCAGTAATAGGCCTCATTTCATGAGCCTTTCGCCCGTCTCCGCGTTTGAATTCTTTTGTCATCTTATTGTTGAATTCCTCCGAGGCCATAAAATAGTCTTAAAGCTCCAGACTTTTTCAAAACCACTCTCTGTCTTTCAGACGGATTCACTTTTTGTCGTCTATGCTCATCATATTCTACTATCGAATTAACAATGCTAATATCTCTTGACGGAATGTACAAAAGATTAATTAGACCATCCGCGCGAGGAGTAATAAATTCATGAGTATCCTCACTCAATCCTGTATAGACGCTAGGAACTATTCTACGAGTATCTCTTTCTCTTAAAAGAACGACATAGTCAAGTCCCACACTTTCTAAATCAGTAACAGCACTTAAATCAGCAATTTTAATTGTATTCATTTTAGTAGTGTCAACAATTGTTTTTGTCATCTTACTTATACTTGGAAAACCATTCCTCCATTTTTTCAGTTAAACCATGAACATAAACTTTATCAGCAATAAATTCTATCGCTTTGCGGGCCCTGATTTCAGAATCTACATCTTGCCCGCTTATCCAAACCCATCCATTCTGTCCTATTGTAACATTACATCCAGTATTTTCCTTGATAAGGTTAATCATGCTCCCCTCTCTTCCTATTACTCGGGGAACTCTGCTGGCATTTATTTTGAAAACGAAACCGCCCTCAAGTTTTCCAAGCCCCTTTCCTTTCATGGCCAAGTCAATGCTTTTGCTTGTAGTGTTCCATATTTTGGCAGCAACCATATCTCCAATTGCTAAAAACTGGTCCATTTCATGCTTGTTGATAAACCTAGGCGTTTCAGCCAAAGGTAAAAATGAATTGCTTGCAGCATCAATATCAACCAGCCATCCACTATGAAGTATGTCGGTCACTCTCCCAAGAACAATATTATTTCTTCTAGGCACAAAAGCGCCGGATAAAGGTATGATTTTGACTACCCTGCCAATTTTTTCAGAAAGCCCATATCGGTTGGCAACAACGTTCTCGCCCTCTCTTCTAGTTCCATCACCAGGCAAAAAATCATCACCAGATACAATTATTTCGCCGGGAACAACAATTTTTCTCTCAGAAGAACCCTCTTCAGATTCATAATTTCCTTGTAATTCGTTAGTTTCATTCATTTTCTGTAATTTTAATCAAACACCCAGGATAATGATAATATTCCTTATGTATTTGCGTTATTTTCACATCTTTAATATTTTTAGGGTTTTTAAAACTTTACAATACCGAAAAATATATAAACACCCACACATATGTGTGGGTAACAGTAGTGGTTGCTGGAGCTCCTAGGAACCCGCTGGAGGTTTGTAGATGGCAACAAAAAACATTTCAATAACAGAAGAAGCCTACCGTAGGCTGGCAAGCATGCGTGTTAGAGAGAATGAAAGCTTTTCCGAGGTAGTCTACCGCATTACAGGAAAATCAAAAATAAGTGAATTTGCAGGAATTTGGTCAAAAGAAACTGCCGATAAGTTTGAAAAAAACTTAGAAAGAGTCAGAAAAGCAAGGGAGAAAGCTGATAAAGGAAGAATTGAAAGAATAAAAAAAGGTTTTAAATAAAATGGTCTGCCTAGACACCTCGTTTGTAATCGACTTATTCAGGGCAAATAATGCCGCTAAGGATTATATGTCAAAATTAGAGGCCAATAATGAAATAGTAGCTATGGCTTCTCCGACAATTATTGAATTAATGAGCACTGCAAACCTTAACCAGAATAAAAAGGAAAAAGAAGAGTTAATGAATTTTTTATCCTCTATAATCATATTAGACTTAAATAAAGAAAGCGCCATACTTGCTGGAGAAATAGAAGCGCATCTTATAATAGCTGGAGAGATGATTGGGACAGTTGACATTATGATTGGAGCCATCGCCAAACACAACAATGAAACTCTCATTACAAGAAACAAAAAACATTTCGACAAAATCCCAGGATTAAAAATAGAAAGTTATTGATTTTAAAAAGATAATTAAAATAAAGGAGAGCTAATTTATTTCCTCGCTGACAACAGCCCCATGAGTTATGCTGTTAAGCTTGTCATAGAAGTCAATCTGCAGGCCCGCCGGGATATTCATTACAACTTGCAAATCCCCATTTGAAAGCCATTCCTCGCTTTCTTTGTAATCTTTAAGCAATCCATATACTTGACCGCTGAATCTTGCAGGTATTCGCAATTTAATTTTCTTAGTTTCTATTTTAATAGGAATTATTTCCTGCAGTTTTTGCAGCAAATCAGTCATTTGCTGTTCAGCAGGCCTATTATCAAAATTAAAATGCACTTGGTCAATTGCTTTCATTATTCTTTCTTCAGTGTAAGGCCTGCCATGCTGGTCAGAGGCATTTCTTATAATTAAATTAACAACTTGCTTGACTTTCAATTCTCTTTGAGCATCTCTAAACTCTTGGGGCTTCTGAATCTCTCCTTTTTTAAGGATTTGCGTTGCAACGGCATACAAATCAGTTGTTCCAAAAGCATCCATTAAGTCTTTATTTGTAACAGTAGTTGCCTTCTTAAGATCATGATAAACAGCATTGGAGTTAAGTGCAGCAATCACGTCTCCTTTTCCATCTCTGACTTTCATGGCTTCATCGAAAACCACAGATATCTCAAAGTGTTTTCCTTTTACTTTAAGTCGCGCTTCCACGTTGGGCATTTTATTTCCTATTGACTAAGGATTATTAACTTATTTTATAAAGATTTGGATTATTTG
>CAYJRP010000022.1:0-10702 GCA_964372675.1 Candidatus Woesearchaeota archaeon
TCAGCACATTGACATATCAATTTTCTAAGATTGGAGATTTGCAACGAAGATTAATTCTTAGATGCTCCGCAGCTTGCTGCGATTGGGAGTTTCATTTGTAAGCTAATAATTAATGATTAAGTCTTTAGATGGGCAAGCTTTCCAACCTAAAAAACCTTTTGATTAGCCTTTTACCTGGGAATATGATTTAGCAAGTTATTTATAATTCCTCATCTTTGATAAAACATGCCAAAAATAAAAGAAATTAAGAAATTTGGGCCTAAGATTAAGGAAATTAAGAAAGAAGTTAAGGCCATGGACTTGGAGGAAGAAATTTCCGAGGGAGATACTGAGAATTTTGCTCAATTTATCGGGGGCAGAAGATTTAACGCTGGCCATACGCTTGACCAGGATGAAGCGCCGCAACAAAGAGTTGCTGGTTTTGCGCCGATAGCCAAAGAAGATGAAGATGAAATGCATTTCAGGCCAAATTATGTCGGGGGCGGAAATCCTTACCAAGACAAGTCTTATTCCACTCAAATGGAGAAAGGAACTCAAAACACAATAGACAGAGACGCAGGCTCCAGTTTGAGGCAGGAAGCTCCCAGCCAGCAAATGCTTGCTGGCGGAATGGGTCCTGGCTCTATGGCAACTAACAACAACGCCGGAGGCGGAGCAGGCAGGCCAGAGCAAGGCGGCGAGAGGCAATATGTTGAAGCGAGAAAAAGAGATAGGGATAATACAAATAAGTAAAAATGGCTGAATTAAAAATTGATGAGCTGAACAAATTTCTTAAGGATTACGAGAAAGCTTCAAATTCTCACGATTTTGAGAAAGTTAGACCCTTTATTGATGAAAGGGCCACTTATGAGTTTACAGACGGTTCTTTTAATGGAATAAAAGAAATACAAAAAGCATTTGAAAAAACTTTTGAAAAAATAAAAAATGAAACCTATAAGATTAGCGATGTGCGTTGGTTGTTTATTGACAACAAGTCTGCTGTTTGTAAATATTTGTTTAATTGGAAAGGTATTGTAAATGGGAAGAAAGAGGAAGGAAAGGGGAATGGCACTAATTTAATCATCACAAAATCAAATGGACTTAAGATGCTTCATGAGCACCTAAGCAAATAATCCGCAATTAACAAGCTTTATATAAAACAATTGCTCTATAAAATAATAAAACTCGAGGCAAAATGGCATCGTACGAAAATATTTACTCCGGAGCAAGCTCTTCATTTGAGCCGGAATCTGGAAATCCTTCGCAATACAGAGTGAATACTGCAAACATTGCTTTTCCTTCTGATCCACTGACAGCAAATCAACTGCAGGCTGTTTCCAAGAAAATATCCACAGGAGCAAGAACAATTGAAGTCTCTGGACTGGGCTTGGCTGCGCGAAGCGCTATGGCTCATCTTGCTGCAATTCCAAAACAGCATTGGCAGGAAATAGACAGATTGAGAAAACTTACAGGAGTTGACTTGACTTTTCACGGGCCTTTAATAGAACCCACCGGGGTTGTGAGGAATAATTGGACAGAGGACCAGAGAAAAGAAGTTGAGAGGCAGGGATTTGAAGCTGTTAAACTGGCCCAGCAGATGAATCCTGAGGGCAATGTTGTTGTAACTTTCCACTCAAGCAATGGACTTGATCCTGTTCAGCAGAGAATAAAAGTTGGCAAAAATCCCGATGGCAGCCCAATAGAAAAGGTTGTCAATTTGGCTGTTGTTAATGAAAGGTCTGGCCAAGTTGGCACTCTACCGCCATTGGAAAAAGAATACTTGGAGTCAAATGGAGAGATTAATATCAAAAAATGGCTTGATCAAAGAAATGAAGATTCATGGGTAAGGGAAATAGATAATATTGCATTTGAGAACAACAGGGCAAGAAGAGAAATTCATGAGGCAATGAACCTGCCCATAGAAAAAGAAGAAAGTGAAAAAGTAGACCAGCAGGTAGGCAGTTTTGAGAACTTGCTTAAGCTCTCTAGAAAAAACCCCCGGGAGTTTGAGGAAAAAATGAAAGTGCTTGAAGGGATAGATCCTAAAATAAGGCATATTGTTCAGCAAAGGTCGATTCCTTATTTGAATGATGCAACAATATTTTTGAATCAGGCTTATCTAAGATTCAAGGATGCATATAGCACTGCTTATCAAGACACAATATCAAACAAAGACGATCCAAATAACGCGAAGAATCTTGCTAAGCTTGAGGAAATAAAAAAAAGAATTGTACCCGTGGCTGCAGAATACAAGGATACTAAATCTGCTAATTTCTTGGAATTGTCTAAAGAACTGGATCATGCCCTGAGCTCTTTGCAGGATATTGCTCCTCCTCGGGCTTTAAAGCCTGTTTTGGATTGGGCTGTTGAGAAAGCTGGGACAACTTTTGGGAACATTGCTTGGGAGTCTTATAAGAAATTTAAAGAACATACTCCTATTATAAGCATTGAAAATCCTCCTGTTGGACTGACGGGCATGACAAGAGCTGATGAAATAGAGAAGCTCATTATTCAATCAAGAAAAGTGTTTGTTAATAATGCTGTTGAAAAAGGAATGTCCGCAAAAGAAGCAAAAGAAAAAGCTGAGAAGATAATCGGCGCGACTTGGGACACTGGGCATATTAATTCAATGAGAAAATGGGGCTATGATGAAGCTGATGTTCTTGGCGAGGCGCGGAAAATTTCCAAGTATGTCAAGCACATGCACATTGCTGACAATCTTGGTTTTGAGGACGCTGAGCTTCCTGCAGGAATGGGAAATGCTCCTATTGCAGATGTAATAAACTTGTTTCCTAAAAATATAAAGCGAGTAATTGAGACAGGAGATTGGTTTTCGAGGCAGGGCGGAATGGCTATGGCACACACTCCAACTCGCGAGGCATTTGAAGGTCTTGGGGCCCCAATATATTCAATGGGAGAATCTCCTTGGGGTTCTATAAATCAAGCTTATGGTGGTTATTTCGGTGGTCTAGGGCCAATAAATCCTCCTGTCCATCATTCAACTTACGGCTCTGGATTTTCAGGTCTGCCTGTTGAATTGGGCGGGGAAATTCCAGGCCAAGGCGGGCAGAGCAGATTCTCTGGAACGCCGATGGAATAATTAGTTTTCTGCATTTCTGATGATATTCAGCATATTAATATTTGTCAGTACATTGGTGCTGTAACCTTATCGTCATCTGGAAGAAAAATAAGATAATATGCCATTTCATTGACTTTGAAACCTTTGTTTGTCAATAATTAAAATATCGAATGTAAAATAACTCTTATTAAGCAAAATTATTGTTATAACATCCTCGCCTCTTGAATTGTCTAAATAATAAAAGTGACGTTTAGTATACAATATCCAGTACATTGCACTTTCTTTGCTTGAGAAAATGAGGGTCGTGAGTCCATATTCCTTCAGCATTTATTAGCAAGCACACAGCCAAGAAAGGCAAGTCATTTATATCATCTATTTCACTTCTTAATTTATCAATCACTTTGCTGTATTCTTTTTGTTGAATAATTTTTATAAAACTGAAAATAATCGATTCTAATAGGTCAAATTCATCTTGAGCAACAGAGATTTTTGATATGATCTCATTTCTATGCTCATTTATTTCATGTCTAATCTGCTCTGGAGCGAAGAATTCAAAGTTTTTATCAAAAATAATCTTCCTTGTAGTGCTCTCTTTAATTAAGGCGGCAATTATCCTATTGCTATCAATTACAATTTTCATGCAAGCCCATGTCTTTTAGCTATTTCTTTGTTAACTTTCTTCCCTATTTCCAATGCGTCTTTTTCAGTAAGCTTGCTTTTAGAGAGTAATTTTTCCATTAATTCTAATTTCTTGGCATGCGTCCATAATGCATGTCTGGCTACTTCGCTCCATTTAATCTCTTTATGCCTTCTCATCATTTTAAGAAGCTCTTCTGGAATAGCTAGAGTCATGTTTGTCATCTTATAAGTATCTTAAGTAACATTACTTATTTAAACTTTTTGGTTTTTTGCTGCTGTATAGATTTTATTTTCGGATTTAACAAGTAATGTTTAAATATAACACTTTGATATATATTTTATAAGAGAGGAAAGATGAATAAAAAAAAGGATAATAAAAGTAAAAAGAGCGGCTCTAAAACCAGAGTATTGAAACTTTCTTCGCATAAGGCAAGAGGCAGCAAAGACATTGCGATGGACTTTGCCGCTAAAATTCATAGAAAATTTGACCATTTGGTTAAGGCAACAATTTTGTTCGGCTCGCAAACAACCGGCGAGGCTAAATCTACTTCTGACATTGACATGATTATTATTATTGACGATGCTGCAATAAATTGGGACAATGAGCTGACAGCTTGGTATAGAGAAGAGCTTGGGAAGTTAATTGCAGCCCAGGATTATGGAGGAGAATTGCATATTAATAGTGTCAGATTAACGACTTGGTGGAGAGACTTGATGCAGGGAGATCCCGTTATAATTAACATTGTTCGAAATGGACAGCCTTTGATTGACATAGGCGGATTTTTTAATCCAATTAAAGCCCTGCTGTACCAAGGCAAGATTCATTCTACTCCTGAAGCTGTTTATTCTGCTTTGCAAAGAGCGCCAGGCCATTTGGCAAGAAGCAGAATGGCCCAGCTTGGCGCAATTGAGGGAGTTTACTGGTGCATGATTGAATCAGCACAGGCAGCTTTAATTACTCTCGGCAAAATTCCTCCTTCTCCAGAGCATGTAACTAAAATGCTCAAAGAATCTTTTGTTGATAATGGAATCTTAAAAAGCGATTATCTTGCCTGGTATAGGGATATTTATTCTTTGCACAAATCAATTTCTCACGGCGAAGTTAGAGGAATAAAAGGCACTGAAATAGATGGTTGGCATGACAGAGCTGAAAAGTTCATGCTTAAAATGGCTGATATAATCGACAATTTAATTGAAGCTAAAAAACAGCAGGCTGCGATTAAAAAATAAGACTAAAATTTAAAAATAATTAAGCTGCTTTCTTCTTTTCTTTTTCTTTCGCTTCTTTAATTTGCTCTATTTGAAGCAAGCCTTCTCCAAGCATTAATGCCATTTGTTTCTGGTAGCCTTCATCAGCGCTGTTGTAAAGTCTCTTGAACATGAAGTCTTCTCTACCTTCAATCATTTCAATATATCTATTATTATCAGCTTGAGCCTCTTCCAAGAGCTGCTTTCTCATTAACAAATGATCTCTTGTTTCATCATCTCTAAGGAAAGATTCTGCTATATAAGCGATATCTTCATGCCCTGCTTCCTTCGCTTTTTGAATTGCCGCTTCTTTCTTTGTTCTATTTTCTTTTACTTTTACTTCTGCTTCTCTATCAACTAAAGCATAGTTTCCTTGGGCTTTTGCTGTTAAAATTGCATTAGCTCTCAAAGCTTTCTTATGAGCTTCTTGAACATCTTCTCCAAGTCCTTCGTATAGCTTGTTATCCGCGCTCAAAAGAACATTTGCAAGAACGCCCCTATAGTCGCCTGAATATTGTGAAAGTGCAGTATCCATACCATTTTGCACTTTTCCTATAAGATTTTCAGCGTAGCTGTTCATCGCTATTTTTAGGGGCTGATATCTTTTCATAGAACTATGGTCCTGCTCGTCTTCAGGTCTGATACCAAGAGCTTCCACTTGCTCAGCAGTATATCCTGCAAGTTCTATTAATGGCTGATAAACAGGAGTATCTGCAGAGTTCTTTCTAAAATTAGAATCTAATTCTCTTACTTTTGCAAATTTTTCTGCTGCACCTAGTATCTCTTCTAATGCCATATTTTTCATACAAAACGGAAGTATTTAAATGTTTCTATTATAGACACTATTAAGGGGTAACAGATGTCTATTAAAAAATATCCAGGACTTCATCGGCCTCTTTGGCTTGTTTTTGCTTTGATTTTCCCCCTGTTTGCCATTCCTGCTCTGGTCCAAGATGCTGTTCCGGGTTGTTTTCCACATACTCTTTCTTTACCTCATACTCAAAAATATCTTGTTGCTGTTTTTCAAAGACTTCTTCCTCTTTCGTTACCTCTATAATTTCCTCTTGAGTTGGTTTTACAAAGTCTTCGGAGCTTATTGGGATAGCTTCATTAAGCTGCGGGATGTCGCTTGATTTCTCAAAACTTGGATTGTAATCATCCATTTTCTCTGCAGATTCCTCTTGATTATCTTCTTTTATCTCCTCTGGATTTTCATCTAAATCATCCCAGCCGCTCATCTGGCTTAAAATTAAATCTTCGTCTGCAATATATTCTTCAGGGTTTGCTGTTATTGCTAAAATAGGAGCATGACTTGGATGCTCTGTATGCGACCTATGAGTATGCACTTCTTCGCTTTCATTTATTGGATGCTGGAAAACTAGGTCTTCACTTTGATCTGCCAGCTTATTCCTCGAGCCTTCTGCTTTCGCAATTGCTTTTGAGACTTCAAAAGCAGAATCAGCATTTACAGAAATGCTGTCTATTCCCTGCTCGACTAGGAATTTAGCCATTTCCGGTTTACTGCCAGCTTGGCCGCATATTGAGGTTTCAACCCCATACTTTTTGCAAACTCGGATTACATAGGATAAAGAACTTAGAATAGCTGGGTTCATTTCGTTGTACAAATCCTGGACGTCCTCGTTGTTTCTGTCCAGTGCGAGAGTAAATTGAGTCAAGTCATTAGTGCCGAAGCTTATGAAATCTATTTTTTCCTTGCACAGCGACTCTATCACTTGAACAGCTGCCGGAGTTTCAACCATTATTCCAAATCTTACATTGTCTGGCAATTTTATTTTGTCTGCTATCTTCTTTGTTTCCCTTACTTCTGATGCGGAGATGACTTGGGGGAGCATGATTCCGAATTTTTTGCTGCTGAATTCGTCTGCAATTTCTTTTATTGCGCTTAGCTCTGCTTCAAGCATGTCTATATTTTTCAGGCTGAATCTAATTCCATGGTTCCCAAGCATGGGATTCATTTCTTTGTTTTCAGGAGCGCCTTCTAAGTTCTGGTATTCATCGCTTCTAATGTCAGTAGTTCTAACCCATATTTCTTCAAATGGTTTCGATAATTTTCTTAAATTTGAATGAATCAACGCTATATACTCATCAGACTTGTCTTTTTTAATATACCAGGCAGGATGTTTTCCTGATGTTGCTATTATTGCTTCCAATCTAACTAGGCCTACAGATTTCGCACCGCATTCTGCCGCACGCTGTGCATATTCCGGCAAATCAACTATAACTTTTATTTTTGTTTTTGTTGGAATTATCTTTTTTATTTCCACTTTTTTTTCAGCAGCTTTTCCCTGAATAACTCTGCCGCTGAAACCATCTACTGTAACAAAGTCCCCATCTTTCAGTTTTTCAGTTGCTATTTTTGTCCCCACTATTGCAGGAATGCCCATTTCACGGGATACAATGCTTGCATGTGACGTTAATCCTCCTTCATCAGTTATTATTGCGGAAACTTTTTGCATTGCAACAACCATATCAGGATTAGTCATTTTTGTTACTAGAACCATTCCTTTCTGTAAACTTGATAAATTTGCCTGGGTATGAACTACTTTTACTATTCCTGAAGCTATTCCCGGAGATGCCGCCTGCCCTGAAAACAAAATGTTGCCTGTAATTTCTGTATCTGATTTTTTTGATTTTGTGGTTATAGGGCGAGACTGAACAATGTAAATTCCTTCTTGGTCTATGGCGAACTCAATGTCCTGTGGTTTTTTATAATGTTCTTCCAGTCTTTTGGCGTATTGCGAAAGCATTTTCAATTCGTGCCCCGTTAGAACTTCGCGATGGCTTATTTCTTTCGACAGAGGCACTGTTTCTGTTTTTCCTGAGGAGCTCCGAGTTAGTGCAATCTTTTTCTCGCTTATTTTTCTGTCAATTATTTGAGAGTCTCTGTTTAGAGCATAGTGGTCTGGAGTAATCATCCCTGATACAATTCCTTCCCCCAAGCCGAAGACAGCTTCTATTATTATTGACTTATCCTCGCTCATTGGATTCTGCGAGAATATGACTCCTGACTTTTGCGAGTCAATCATTTTTTGAACAACAACAGCAAGAAAACTCTGCTCGTGCATGAATCCTTTTTTCTTCCTGTAAAAGACAGCGCGGGCAGTAAAAAGCGAGGCAAAACATTTTTTGATAGATATAATAAGCTCATCATTGCCTTTTACGTTAACGAAAGTTTCCTGCTGGCCTGCAAAACTTGCGTCAGCCAGGTCCTCTGTTGTCGCCGAGCTTCTGACAGCGACGAATGGAGGTTCATGAGAATTTTTTAAAATGTCCAAGGCTCCTCCGTGCGCTTTCGACATATGAGCTTTATTTACGTCTAAAGAATCATATGCTTCCAAGATTTCAGATTTCATATCTTCCGGCATTTTTGCGCTTATAATGAGGCTTTTTACTTTTTCAGAGTTTTTATCTAATTGATTTGTATTATCCACATCAGTCTCATTCAAAATAGTCATAATGTGGTTGCCCACTCCGGATTTCTCAATAAAGTGCTGATAAGCCTGCACCGTTACAATAAATCCTGGAGGAACAGGGAACTTGTTATTATACATCTCGGCAAGACTTGCGCCCTTGCCTCCGGCAATAGCAATGTCTTTATTGCTAAGTTCAGAAAACCATCTAACATATTTATCGCCTCTTGCCATATTAATAAAAAAGTAGTCTAGTTAATAAAGATTATTGCCTCGCTTATTTAATCAATAAGAGTAAAATAGGGTGCTGTAACCTTATCGTCATCTGGAAGAAAAATAAGATAATATGCCATTTCATTGACTTTGAAACCTTTGTTTGTCAATAATTAAAATATCGAATGTAAAATAACTCTTATTAAGCAAAATTATTGTTATAACATCCTCGCCTCTTGAATTGTCTAAATAATAAAAGTGACGTTTAGTATACAATATCGTAAAATAGATTAATTTTTATACTTTATTAAATGACTTGGGGCATGATAGTTTTGGATATAGAATGCTCTGGACCTGTTGTTGAAAAACATGGAATATGCGAGATTGCCGCGCTTGACTCTGATAATCCCCAAAACATTTTCCACGAAGAATGCAGAATCGATGAGGATGAAACATGCTCTCTCCAAGCCTTGGAGGTTATTGGAAAAACCGAAGCTGACATAAGGGACAAGAAAAGACAAACGCAAAAAGAGCTATTGGGGCAATTCTTGAAATGGTCCAAGACAGTAAAAGTTAATATTTGCGTGTGCCAGCATCCGCTTTTTGACCTTGATTTTATTTTTCAGAAAGCGAGGAAATATGGAATTGAACACACATTGCACTATCGGTCGTTAGATATACATACAATCGCATCTTATAGGTATTTCCAACTTCACAAAAAATTTATTCTCCGCAAAGACTATAGCGGTATGGATTTTACGCATGTTTTGGAATTTTGCGGACTTGAAGACAATAGAATTTCTATGGACCAAAAAACTAGGAAAGTGCTAAGAGAAGGCGTACCTCACAATGCTTTATCAGATGCACGCATGACTTTAGAATGTTTTTCCCGTTTGGTTTACGGAAAGGGTTTGCTTGATGAATTTGCTTCGAAACCGATTCCTGAGTATTTGAAGAACTGACAGATAATAAGATACTGTCAAGTTAGAGTGATATGTAAAAAGTTAAAGACCTTTAAAGCCAGTGTAATATTATTATTCAATTAAAATTATTAACAATATCTTCGATAAATGTTAAGGCGCCTTTTGAAATAAGTTGAGATAATACAAGTAATTAATCTATGGGAGGATTATACCTCGTTAAGTTGACAATATCAGATAATAAATAAATTTAAAAAGGAAACTTTCCCAGCCCTTTTATGAACGAAACATCTGGTTCAGCTACCGAAATAGAACAGTTAGTTAATCAGTCGTGGATATTGCCTCCGACATTGCAGGCAATAGAGGACGAAGTAAAAAAACAGAACCCCGACTATACGACACTTGAAAGACTTGAAAGTGAGAATCTTGACTTTGTTGAACGTCACTTTGGCCCTGAATTAAATAGCAAATATCGGGAGATATGCCGAAGACAGACAGAATCACCTACTTCTGAAACTTACAAGGAGATATTTGATTTTTGTTATCAAACTGGTTTTTGCGATTTTATCCCTGCACCCACGGTTATGCGAGGCAGGCAAACCCTAGCTTCAATATTGGGATACTTATCTGGAGAAAAAGAACCTTTGACTGTCGTAGATTTTGGAAGCGGTGATGGAAGAATAGCTTTAGGAATTTCCATTTGTGCACCTGCCGTAGAAATGGTCTTTGCTATAGACAAAAGCCCAATGGCGCATGAAAGAATGAAAGTCAATCTTAGCAATCTAAAAGATGGAGAAAAAGAAAAAGCATCTGGAAAAATCACACAAGTCACAGCGGATTATTGTGATATCGCTGACTTAATGGAAGTCTTACCTCAAACAAAAAACGGGTTTAATTTAGTTATCGCTGCTTTCACTCCTGACTTGCTGGAAGTTCTTCCTTATGCGAAATCTGCTTTGGCTCCTGGAGGGAAAATAATTGCCTACTATCCAATTTCAAGAGGGGAAGAGCGCGGGTGGTGTGATAATCTAAATAGGAATTCTTGGCACAATTGGTTAGACTGGAGAGTAATTGATGTTAGAAAATACTTTCCAAGGCAAGAGATTGCAGGTTTTGAAGGGAAAGCCCCTATCTAATTTTATTTGCTTACCTGCTCCAAAGTGGGCTTTTCCATCTTTTCAAAAGAGATTTTT
>CAYJRP010000023.1:0-10574 GCA_964372675.1 Candidatus Woesearchaeota archaeon
TCTGGGCTGTTTTGGGAAGCATTGTTATTGCTATGATTGGTAGAGGAGATTAATGCAAAGATATATATATCAAATTTCTTTAGCTAGGTTATGGTAGCAAAGAGAGGTACTGATAAGGTTTGGATTTATGTTATTGTTCTTGTTGCTATTATTCTAGTTATGGTGTTTGCTTTTAAGGATAGAATTGGGCTTTCCCCTGAGAGCACGCGAAATTCTCCTAGAAATGCTTTGCAGCCACAAGATGCTTCTACTTTAATTAAAAATGCAGTTGCTAGCCAGGATACTAATTTAATTAATGCCATTATCTCTAAAAAGGCTTCTCAACTAATTGATAAAAATTCTCCCCCTGTCGCAGACCCTAAAATCTTAGAAGCTTTTTCAGTGAAGGGGGGTAATTATAATGAATAAAAAATTTATTTTTCCGATTTTTGCTTGCTTCCTGTTTCTTGCGGGGCTTACTTTAGTAGTAGCTCAATATGCACTTGGTTCCGAAGTAATTGCGATATATCTTTTTAATGCTGCACCACTTCCTAACAATTGTCTTGCTGCTGGGGCTTTGCCTAATCCTTGCTTTGATTCAGATGGTGGCTACAACCCCCCAGTTCAGGGGTCGTTTGCAGGAGAGTTTACGCCTATGAATCTTACTTCTCCTCCTTCTAACCCTTACTGGTTACCTATCGGCCCCCCTATATGTTTTTCATCAGTAGGGAACGAGGTTTGTGATGTGGGCGCTAATATTCTAAATGAGGTTGTTTGTGGGCACGATGTTGGAATTCCTAACGGAGCTATATTTACTACACTTACCGGGCAAGTATGGGGTTATCCTGGTTATCCTGGTGAGCCTGCTGCATTAGTAAAAGTTGATTGTGCAACATTTGCAGCAAATAACCCTACTTTGGGGTTGCTAGGTACATGCTCTGCTGGGGCTTGCATCTAATTAAGAATTTTAATTTTTTCTTTTTATTATCTTCTTTTTACATTAAAAAAATCTTTGGATTTTTGAACCTCAATAAATCTGTGATTTTTGATGGTGCTCAAAAACTTTGTTTTTGACATGCTCAAGGTGTTTATTAAATCATACACTTTGACATTACGACAATGTTTAAAAGCTCTAAGAGATGAGATAAACCATGCACTTAAAACTTGAGGACCCGCGGATTCTTGCAAATGTGGTTGGGGTTATTTCTGAACTAGTTACTGAAGTAAAAATAAAGGTCAATGCTCAGGGAATGAGCTTGACTGCACTTGACCCTGCAAATGTTGCGATGGTTTATTTTAACATGCCTGCTGATTTATTCTCTGAATATACCGTGGAGAAAGATGAAGTTCTTGGATTAAATCTAGAAAATTTAAAGTCTATTTTAAGAAGAGCTAAATTGGGAAGTTCCTTAATTATGGAGAAAGAAGAGAATAAGCTTAAAATAACTCTGAAAGATAAAATAAGAAGGGACTTTACACTTGCATTAATTGATGTTGAAGGCGATGAGAAAGAGATGCCATCCTGGGAGTTTAAGAGCGTGATAAAGATGGAAGCGCAGGACTTTGTGGACGCGATCGAAGACTGTCTTGTCGTCTCCGATGCCTGCACATTTATAGCACAGCCAAATAAATTTATAATTGAGGCAAATAACTTACACTCTGCTCGCACAGAGTTCTCAAGCGACGACGTGCAAATATTCTCGGATGCTAGTTCTGCCCGTTTTTCTCTGGAGTATCTTGGCAAATTTATTAAAGGCGCCAAGATGGCAAATAAAGCGGAAATTAATTTCTCGGATAATCATCCAATGAGATTGAATTTTCCATCTGGAAAGGTAATGCTTTCATTTGTTCTTGCGCCGAGAGTTGAGCAGGAAGACTAACGGGGAAAAGTAAAAGTATTTATACGTAGCTAGAATAGTGTCTATTAGTAATGAACAATAGTGTGCATTAGTAATGAAAACATTTATAAACGCTAAATAAGTGTATTCTCTGATGGATAAAGAAACTCTTAGGAAAATAGTTAAATTGCAAAGGGGGGAAATGTCGGCGTTCGACTTAGGAGTAAAAAGAGAAGAGGCTGATAAAATTGATTTGGAGGTCCCATTTGCGATAGTCTTATCTGGGATAAGAAGATGCGGAAAAAGCACCTTATTGCTACAATTAATGAAAAAGATTAAAGGATTTTATTATTTTAATTTTGAGGATTCAAGGGCAAGCGACTTTGAGGTTAGGGATTTTGAGAAACTTGACAGTGTATTTCACGAGGAGTATGGCAGCCAGAGTTATTATTTCTTTGATGAAATACAAAATATCCCTCAATGGGAGCTTTTTGTTAGGAGGTTAGTGGATATTAAAAAGCGCGTCATAATTACTGGTTCGAATGCCTCCCTACTGAGTAAAGAACTTGGAACCAAGCTGACTGGGAGACACTTGAACTACGAACTCTTTCCTTTCTCTTTTAAAGAATTTCTTACCCAGACCAAAGCAAAGGCGGATATAAATTCTTTTGAGAAATATATGATAACTGGTGGTTTTCCAGAATATGTAAAACTAAACAGACCAGACATTCTCCAAGAGCTGTTAAAAGATATTATCACAAGAGATATTACTGCGCGATATAAAATCAGAAGCCAGAAGAAGTTAAGAGAGTTATCAATCTTTCTTTTGACTAATATTGGAAAAAGATTTACTTATAACTCTCTAAAGAAAAACTTTAAGTTTGGTTCAACTAATAGTGTAATTTCATTCATTTCTTATTTTGAAGATACTTACATGCTCTTCACTATCCCAAAATTTGATTATTCCCTAAAAAAGATGCTTATAAGCCCTAAGAAAGCTTATTCTATAGACAATGGGTTTTCTATAAAAAATTCTGTTTCATTCTTCGATGATAGAGGAAGGCTGCTTGAAAATTTGGTGTTTGTCAATTTAAGGAGAAAAAACAAAGATTTATTTTATTTTCAAGAGAATAATGAATGTGATTTCTTGATAAGAGATGGAACTAAAATAACTGCGGCAATCCAGGCTGCTTATGAGATTAATTCGGATAATAAAGATAGAGAAATAAATGGGCTGGAGGAAGCGATGAACAAGTTTAAACTAAAGGAAGGGCTCATTCTTACTTATGACCAAGAAGATATACTTGAAGTGAATGGGAAGCTGATAAAAATCGTCCCCGTCTGGAAATGGTTGCTTGAATTGCAAAAATAAACTTGTAAAAGAGATATATAATTTCCTAGTTTTGTCGTCATTAATAAAGGTTTGTAGTGGAGTACAAACAGATATAAATGGTCTTAGAAATGAGGTTGAACAAGAAGATTGAGAAAAGTATATATATGATATTTCTTTAGTTAGCTTATGAAAGTAAGAAAAGAGGTTTGGTATGTTATTGCTATTGTTGTTATAATTGTTTTGATAATGGTTGTTTTCCGAGATGAAATTGGATTTAGTCCAAGACAGAAAACTGCTTCTTCTAGCACTAGTGGGGTTGAATCTTATTTAAACGGCTTAGGCGGGAGCAAGGTAAGTGCCAGCATATTTCAAGACGAGATTGAAAAACTAAAACCTGCTGCTAGATTAGATGATTTTCTATTAGTTAATAAAGAACAGAAAGTGTTTTGTCATAGAGAATCGGAGTCTACTGTTTGTGAGAGATTGAGTGGAGATGGGAAATATATTATTGCTGAAACTTTTGATGTGAGAAGAGGCTACTCAACTACTGCGCGACAAATTGGCGAGGAGATAGCATGAAAAAATATATTATGATTGTTCTGACCTTGCTTTTGGTTACTTGTGTTTCAGCTCAGACCATTTTTAGTCCGCCATATCCCGTCATAACTATCAGAGACCAAACAACACATATACAATATAATGCTCAACTTGTTGGTTTTGCAACCCCTCTTTGCGTACCTTCGGAAAGTGATGGAGGGATTAATCCTTTTGAACAAGGCACTAATATAATGAATATTGCGCCAGGTGCCCCTCCAATTGTTATAAGTGACTGGAACATCAATACGCCAACTAATGCTGATATTTTTGAATTTGTCTCAAGCAATTATGAGGTGCTTCTTCCTTCTGGATGGACGCCTGTGCCTTCTGGAATAACTATTGCTGTTGTTCTTTCTGGGACAACTCCCGGCTTAGCAAGTGAAAATGGTTTGGGAAGTCCAACTTTCGCTAATGCTATTAATCCGACGGGATATGGAACTCCTTATTCTAACAGGCACGGAGTTACTGTGTCTAGAGATAGGTTGTATGCTGCTCCAAAAAGCGCCACAGACAATACTTTTCTTAGCCAGGTAGTTTTTGGAACAAATATATTGTATTCTATACTCGAGGGTAAAGACTTAAAAGATACTGCCTTGGCACTCACTACTACTGACCCTCTTGTAGGCGCAGCAATTACCATACAGCCATCGGGTCCTGGCGGCTGTCCTCCTTTATCTTATCCTGCATATACTTTCTTAGATTGGCAGACCAGTACTTGTTATTATTTCAATCAATATGTGGGTTATGTCGATTATTCTGCAATCACTACAACAAATGAAGCTCAGTTGCCTATAAGCCCTGCAACCCCCGCAATTCAATTATACTCTGGCGCCCTAGGAGTTTTCGAGAACAACCCTTCTATTTCCCGCGATCCAGCAGCCCTTGCAGGCGCCTATTTAGTGGCCAGAGAAACTAATGTAAACAATATTGGTACAGCCCTTTTTGATATTAATGTATTCAATACTAATCCTGCTTTTAATATTGATACTTTTATAATACCTGAGCTTTCAGGTGCTAACCTGAACCAGATTTATCCGGACTTCAGCTATCCTTTCATCGCATTCTTGGAAATTCCTAGTGGAACTTATCCAGGTTTCCCTAACGGGCAAATCGGCATTGGTGGAACAGGAAGCCTTCATTTGCAGGATATTGTAGCCAATGTAAGAACTACAATTCCTATTGCAAATGCTTTTGGTTTCCCAAGATTAATATATAACCCTTCGACTAGCAACGGAATTGTAGCTTATATGGATGCATCAACATTCCAACTATCTTTTGTAACTTTCTCCTCGACTAGCTTCCCATCTTCTATAACTGCCCCAGTGACAATTCCTGTCCCTCCTAACTTTGGCATGAGTGCTGATACTATAGCTGTTACTATAAATCCGGCAGGAAGCTTTTATGTTTATTATGCGGGATATGACCAGACTACATTTAGCATAAAAATCTATCGTTATGATGTCGCTGCTAACACCAACACTCTTATTTACGCTGATACTGGGGTGAATGGATGGTACCAAGGCAATAAAAATGATCTTTCTGTTAGCCATAATAATAGACTAGTATCTGTTGGTGCTTATCCTTCTGGTGGAGGGGTTATCAAAAGACTTTTATTAAATATAAATTCATATTGCTCTTCTTTGCCATGTTATGTTTATGAATCAAGCTTCTTTTGGAGAAACTTTAACCTGCCTGGTGGCGGAGGGATTCCATCTTCTTACTTCTGGGATGGTTCCAATTACATACTTGATAATGAATTGCCAACTCAATCGGGGCTTTCGCCTGTTGCTGGAATTGGTCCTTCTTGGACTTATCCTTACTCTACTACTGCTGTCGGATTCTTAGACATTAGCAATTTGTGAAAAGACTAACAAGATTTAAATATTAAACATTCATATTATTATTAAGAGGTTGATTAAGCAGTCTATTGATATCTAGATTAATATGAATATTCATAATAAGAAAATACTTGATTTATTGAAGAAAAATAAGGTTGTTACAAGCTCTGAAATAGCCAAGTTGCTTAAAGTTTCTTGGAATACTGCCGATAAGTATTTATTAGAGCTTGTAATTGATGGTAAAATAGAGAGAATAAAAAAAGAAGGGGTGAATCTATGGATGCTAACATGAGGGGCGATAAAAAAGGCCAGATAGCTATATTTGTTATTGTTGCTATAATCTTAGTTGCTGGAATTCTTATTTTCTTTTTGGTTAACCGCAGCCCGAAGATACAGAGGGGGCAGGACTTCGACAATCCTGAAAGCTATATTGATAATTGCGTGAAAGACAAACTTACCACAGTATTGGATACTATGATGTTACAAGGAGGATTTGCAGAGCCTGAGGACTTTATTCTTTATAACGGAGATAAGGTCACTTACTTGTGCAAGAATATTAACTATTACGAGCCATGTGTTAATCAGCATCCTAGATATATAACTCGGCTTCAGGAAGAAATTAATAATGAGGCAAAGAGCGGTGTTGAACAATGCTTTTCCGAGCTGGAAAATGAACTGGAAAGAAGAAACTATGAAGTGTCTGGAGGAAATGTTGAAATTAATGCTGTTTTGAAAGAGGATTTTATTGAGCTTAAAATAAACAGAGACTTTACAATGAGCAAGGAAGATGTAACAAGGAATTTTGAGGGATTTGAGATTGTTCTGTTAAACCCTGCTTTTAACTTGGCTTACATTGCAAATGAAATAGCTGACCAAGAAGCAAAGAGCTGTTATTTCAGCACCGATGGATTTATGGCTCTATATCCTAAATATGATATAAGAAAAGACCTCGCTTACGACGGGCAGACAGAAATTTATATAATCAAAGATAAGGCTACTGATAAGGAGATGAAAATTGCAATAAGGGGGTGCGTTATTCCACGGAATTTGGAATGATATTTGATAAACGAAGAATTAGCATCAAAAAAACTTTGTGTTCACCACGCACTAAAGTGCGTGGTTTGTCTGGTTTTTTGGATGCAAGCAAATTGCTCTCGTTAGCAATTTGCTGCACAGAAATTTGTCATGGTAAACAAATTTCTTGTGCTCAACGTGCTCCACGACCTAAAGGTCGTGGTTTTAGCAAGCACGTTGACATGGATAACTCTATTCGGAGATTGCATGATGGAAAGAGGATAACAGAGAACCATGGGATGATAATTATCAGGGGAAATAAACTATGACGAGAGAGAAAAAAGAATACAAAATAGCGAGTTTGTTTGAAATATTTTTATTATTGATGGGAACAGTTGCATTTGTTTATCTTGTTTCTGAAACTAACGGGCTTTTTGATAATTCTATTAATGCTAGGCAAAGAGAAAGCAAATTTATTGTGTTTTTACGGGCTAAGATGCTTGGCTGGATGTCTCATGGATTGGTTTCGGCGCAGACAGCAATGTGGACTTGCGTGGAAAATTTGCAGGGCACTTTCTGCCAGGAATATCCTTCGGATACTTGCAACAGCCAATGCGCTGCTCCTTGCCTTCAAACAAGCAGGGAAAATACTGCGCAATGCCAGTTAGGAACTTGCTTTGAACCTGTAATTGGAACTTGTAATGCTGGAGCTCCAAAATTTGCCTGCGAGAACTCCGGGGCTCAATGGTCTGCCACCCAACCTGCAGCATGCACAAGGAATTGCTGCCTGATAGGGCCTGACGGACTTGGAGGGGCTGACGAAACAAGATATACAACAGAACAAGAATGCAATTACTTGTCACAGACAATTGGAACAGGAACACTGGGCTCTGCTGGAGCTAACGTTGATTGGGTCCCTGTAAGCAATGAAATAGAATGTTTGTTAAAAGCAAACTCGCAAGCTGAAGGCGCTTGCATTCTTGAATTAATTCCTGCGGAGGGCAAGTATAACTGCGAATTTACAACTCAAGGAAATTGCCTTGCCTCTGGCGGAGACTTTTATCAAGGAAAACTTTGCACCAATTCTGACTTGAACGCAGTATGCGAAAAAACTCAAGAAACTTCCTGCTTTGAAGAGAAAGACGAAGTTTATTTTGTTGATTCGTGCGGAAACAAGGCAAATATTTATGATTCTCTTAAAGTTAATGACCAAAGCTATTGGAATGAGGTTGTTCCTAAAGCCAATAGCTGTTCTTTAAGCACTGCGGGCAATCCTTTTGGAAGGCAGGAGCAATGCGGGAATTGTAATTATTTAGGAGGCAGCATATGCGGGACACCTGTGCAGGGAAGAGATGAAACTGCTGTTTATGGAGATTATGTGTGCAGAGATTTAACTTGTGTGGATGAATGGGGTGATGAGCGCGAAAATTTAGAGAGCTGGTGCTCTTACGATTCAAAGATTGGAGTTGACGGAGCTGACAGGAGCAGTGAAGAAAGAAGCGTAGATGTTCCAGGGAGCAGGTATTATAAAAGAACTTGCGCTGATGGCGAGGTTAGGACTGAAGCTTGCGATGATGCACGCAATAGTGTCTGTGCTGAATCAATAGACTCTGGAACTGGAACTTCTTCTGCAGTATGCAGAGTTAATTTATGGGAGCAATGCATGGCTGTAAATACTGAAGAGGACCAAGAGGCTGTATCAAATGAATGCGAGCAAAACCAGGATTGTTTTTTGAAAAGAGTTGATGTTGACGATTACTTTAAATTTGATATGTGTGCTCCAAAATATGCTCCTGCTAGTACAAGTTATTGTGAGATTGCAAGCCAGGATTGCACTTACATAGAGCAAAAAGACATTGATGGCGATTGGGAATGCATTGCAAATTGTGACTGCAAGAAAGCTGAATTCTCTGAAAAAATGAATAATTTGTGCATGTCTTTAGGAGACTGCGGAGGGCAGATTAATCTTGAAGGAACTTATTCTGATGGGGGATACAGCATTACTGGAAGGACAAGAAGAGTAAGCCAGAATTATATTAATGGACTGCAGCAATACAAAAACCCACTTGAAGGACAGAGAATTGAGCCATTTAACTTAACTACTTTAGAAGCTTTGCTTCCAATTACAGCTGCGCCTCTGCCAGGAACAGGGGCTACTGAAACAATTGCAACAATACTTGCTGGAGCGGGACTTGGAGCTGTCGGGGTTTTTGCGATTATTGCTGACACTGCTGCAGGAGGCTTTGCCGGAATTACTGCTTTGTTTGGAACAACAAATGCTGGAGGAACTCTTATTGCTTCTGGTACGGGGGCAAGCGGAGCTTACAGCATTCCTGTGCTTAGCGGATTCTCAACTGTTGCTGCTTCTGCTGCTGCAGGAGCTGTTGTTGGATTCCTGATAGGAAAAATATTTGGACTCGAGGGAGATGCTTTGCTTATTACAACTCTTGCTGGAGCTCTTGGCTCTACGCTTGCTGCAACAGGAGTGTTTGGAAATATTGGCAGCTTCTTGGGAATACTTGGAGTTGGCGCAGCGTTTGCATTAGTAGTTGCGCTTTTTGTTTTCTTGCTTGGCATAGGAGAAACAAGAGAGAAGCACGTTAGCTTTGAATGCAAGCCGTGGCAGCCTCCGACAGGCGGAGCTGACTGCGATGCTTGCAATGGAGACCCTGCACGGCCTTGCTCAAGATACAAGTGCGAGAGTCTCGGGCAAAATTGCGGATTTATCAATGAAGGAACTGGAAGCGAGCAGTGTATTGATGTTAATCCTAATGATTCGACTAAACCCAGCATTAATGTTGACCCTAATGCTATAGGAGATGGATTTGCATATCAAAATCCTCAGACAAATATAGGAACTATGATAAAAAATATTACAGGAGATGGGTGCCTTGCTGAATATACTCCTGTGCAGTTTGGCTTATTATTAAATGAGCCGGGGCAGTGCAAGTTTGATGAAGTGCATACATCAGACTATGGGGAAATGGCTGGATTCTTTGGAGACAATTTATACTTAAATAATCACACAGATGTTATTGCAATGCCTATCCTTGACGAGCTTGGTGTTTCTGGAGTTGATCCTGGAAGAAGAGGGCAATATAATTTATACATCAGATGCCAGGACACTTCTGGCAACGGGCATGATTCTGCCGAATACACTGTCAATTTCTGTGTCAGACCTGCTCAAGATTTGACTGCTCCTTTAATAACAAATTTCACTCCTCCAAGCCCTGCTTATGCTGCTTTGAGCTCTGAAAACTTCAGCTTGCAGTTTTACACTAACGAGCCCGCGACGTGTAAATGGAGTCTTGTAGATGGAGATTATTCTTTAATGCCTAACAATGCATTATGCCAGAATGAAATTTCACAAGTGACTTTACAAGGATGGAGATGCAATACTGCTCTACCAGTACAAACAAGCAATGTTACAAGCTATTATTTCAGGTGCGCCGATCAGCCCTGGCTTGGCACAAATGTTTCCAACCGGAACGTAAATGGTCAGAGCTTTACTTACGCTTTAAGAAAAACAAACACGCCATTGGAAATTTATGACATCAAGCCTAACGAGCAGACTATTTCTTCTGCAAGCATTCCTGCGACAGCTATTTTGGAGGCAAAAACCCGTGGAGGCGCGAATAATAACGCTCTATGCGAATACAGCTTTACTGGGAATGCGTTCACGCCATTCTTCCAAACAGGAGGCACATTGCATAGAAATACATTTAACCAGCTTCTTGAAGGGCAGTATAATGTAGAGCTTATGTGCACCGATGCTGCAGGCAATGTTGCGACAGAAACTTCCGAGTTTAGTGTTCAAATAGACAATCAAGGGCCTTTAATAACGAGGGTTTACGACGGCTCTGGCACCTTGAATGTCATTACAAACGAGCCTGCAATGTGCAGATTCAGCACAACAAATTGCGGATTTACTTTTGCAAACGGCACGGCGATGAGTGGAAGTAATTATCTGCATAC
>CAYJRP010000024.1:0-10139 GCA_964372675.1 Candidatus Woesearchaeota archaeon
AAATAAAAAAACGAAGACAGCATCCGTGCCTCGCTTCTTGTGGGAAACTACTGCAACAGACGTAACCTGCTTGACTTCTTTGTTCGGAAAGGAATAAAGGTATTGCCAGACTACTATGGCCGTCTTCACAAGTGTTCAAAATGTTAGATTTATAAAACTTCCTATCAAGCAGCCACAGTTACTGAGAGATCTTTAGAGGTTATTCTTTCAGTTTCCCTCACCCTCTTGGATAGATCTTGAGCAACCTTCCCCCAATATTGCTTTATATCTTCAATTTTCTTATTAAATCCATAATTCTCTCCCTGGAAGGCATCTCTTGGGAGAGCAATGTAGTCCATATAAGCGCCAAAACCTTTAGGTTAATAATGCTTTCTTTTCTCAAATGCAAATCTTTAAAACAATTCAATTTTCTATTCTATTATGCGGGGATGCCGGAGCGGTCAAACGGGCGGGTCTCAAGAACCCGTAGCTTAGTGCTTTCCTAGGTTCGAATCCTAGTCCCCGCATTTGCCCTCGTGGCGCAATTGGATAGCGCAATGGATTCCTAATCCGTAGGTTCCAGGTTCAAATCCTGGCGGGGGCGTCAATTGTTTTTTATACTCCATTCTGCTTAGAATAAAATGTATAAAAGAAGCGTGAAAAGCCTGCTTAAATCACTTGCAATCCCAGTAATAATGCTTGCAGTTCTTTTGTTCTTCTTTTACTTCGGAAAATATCTTCCAACGCCATCGCCGCAAGAGCTGGTAAATAATGTAATTATCAAGTTTGGCACATTGGAATTGTGGGCCATATTTCTGATAGCAATTGTCGAGGGGTTCTTACTCCTCGGTCAGTATTTTCCGGGGGGGATAGTTGTCTTTTTTAGCATAGTCTCTGCAGGAAAAGACTTGTTAAGAATTTCCATCTTAACCTTTGTTATTTCCATCTCATTTATCATTGCATATATCCTGAATTACTTAATCGGAAAATATGGATTGTATCATGTTTTTGCCAGGCTGGGATTCAAAAAATCTCTTGAAAAATCAAAAAAGAAAGTGCACGAAAAGGCGGCAGCAGCAATAGCATTAAGTTATGCGGATCCCAATCTAGCATCAATAACAGCCACAGCCGCAGGAATCATCCGCTTGCCGTTCAAAAGATTCTTGCTGCTTTCAATAGTCTGGGTTTTTCTATGGAATATCTTCTGGGCAATAATAATTTATATCCTTGGTGGCGCTGCTTTGGATCTCGTAGGAATGAAATATATCTTCTTTGTTCTTGCGCTATGGATCATAATTATCTTGTTTCATTTTTTCTTTCCAAAAAACAAAAATCACAAGCTTTAAAACAGGTTTTTTGATAATTATAGTAAGCGCCATTAGTTTAATGGAAGAATGTTTGATTTCCAATCAAAGGGCAGGGGTTCGATTCCCCTATGGCGCATTAATGAAAAGGAGTGTAAAGGTTTTACTTGCCGTAGCGAGTGGCGGTCTTATTTCTCTGGGAAGTATTTTTGCTCATGAAGAACTGCAAGCAGTCTATACGAGACAGGACGAAATTCTTTTAAAAGAAGCCCAGTTTAAAGCTAGTTGCTATGACGGAAAGCCTTATTTATTAACTCCAGAAGAGCATTCTCTTTTTCTAAAAGAAATGGGCATAGATTTAAACCCAGAGTTGTTAAGAATAAAAGGCTCACCAACCTATGCAATAAGAAGAATTTACCTAAGCAGCGAAATACAGGTTGATCACGACAACAAATGCATTGGGAGATTTAATTGCAGCAGTCTGAAGAAGTACTTAGAGAAACGCACTCGTTAACTTTAAAAGCGCGTTTCTTTTTAAAATAAAATGTCTGAACAAGTTCAACTACCGCCTGCCCCAAACAAGCATGCGGAACCAGGAAAAAGCCGGTACGACAAATACTACAAGCTTATCTTGTTAATTCCAGCCATCTTGCTGGTTCTTTCTTTAATTTATTTATTTAGCTTTTACCAGAAGCACGGAGACATATTTCTCAAAGACACCACTTTATCTGGAGGAACAACAATAACTCTTCTCGGAAATATAGATGAAACTGAATTGGAAAATGGCTTGAAGCAAACATTTCCAGATGTATATGTAAGAAAAATAACAGACATAGCAACAGGAGACTCTATTGCAGTACTAGTGGACTCTTCAGCAGAGCCAGACACTTTGGCAGGCAAGATAGAAGAGGTGCTCGGATATGAGCTGACAGAAGAAAACTCAAGCACAGAATTTACAGGTCCGAGCTTAAGCAGCGGCTTTTACAAGCAGCTTTTGACAGCGATAATTATTTCTTTCATATTAATGTCGGTAGTAGTTTTCTTTTTGTTCAGAAGCTTCATTCCTTGCATTGCAATGATATTCGCAGTATTCGTGGATATTATCTTCGCGCTAACTTTGACAAATCTTGTTGGTTTGAGAATATCTGCAGCAGGCATAGCCGCCTTCCTTATGCTTATAGGCTATTCAGTGGATACAGACATTCTGCTGACAACTCGCGTTTTAAAAAACAGAGAAGGGTCAGTTAACAGCAGAATCTATAGAGCATTCAAAACAGGCGCATTCATGACACTTACAGCGCTTGTGGCTTTGCTGCCGGCTTTTTTTATTATTACAGGCCTTCCAGATTCATTTAAGCAAATTTTCCTAATTGCATCATTTGGTTTGATAGGAGACGCAATTAATACATGGATTACAAATGCATCCATATTAAAATGGTATGTGGAGGCAAAAAATAAATGAAAATCTCACTTAGAATATGGGTGCTTGGATTTTTTATAGCTTTCTCGGTAATATCAATAATTAACGCAGAAGCCTCAAAAAAACTTCTTGTCTTCCTGCTGTTTATTGGGGCAATCTTAATCTTAAAAATGGTAAAATCCAACAAAGGAGCGATATTTCTTTCCGCAGTGTTCATAGCAGCATCAATTCTTCTGATTGTAAGTTCAGTCCAGTCAGGCCTGCTAATTGAATCAGTTGCTCCGGAATCTCCTGAATTCGCCCAAGGATTAAGACAAGGGCAAATACTAACTGCTGTAAACAGCAACCCAGTAGTGACTATAGAAGATTATTCATCTGCAATATCCAATATATTCACAAGCCAAGAAAACAAAAGAATAGACTTCATTACAAATGAAGGGGATTTCACTGTTTTTACAAACCAAACTCCTCAAATAACTCTTGGTGAAGTAAAGAAAACAAACATTAAAACAGGCTTGGATATCAGCGGAGGGGCGAGAGCTCTTGTTCAGCCCAAACAACAAATCACAGATGAAGAGCTCGCCGATTTAATTGCAGTAAGCAATCAGCGCCTGAATGTTTTTGGACTCACAGATGTTACTGTGAGGGGAGTATCTGATTTGTTAGGGGACAAGTTTATGCTGGTGGAAGTCGCCGGAGTGACTCCCGAAGATCTTAGGTCTCTTATAGGTCAGCAGGGAAAGTTTGAAGCAAAAATAGGAAACCTTACAGCTTTCATCGGAGGGGACAAAGATATTACTCATGTTTTTAGAAATGATGCGACGCAGGCAGTGGTTTTTCCGGCAGAGCAATATTCTGGCGGAGGATACATTAGCCGATTTTCTTTCGGGATAACTCTAAGCCAAGAGGCAGCGCAAAGACATGCAGATATAACTAGAAATATTGCAGTTGATCCAGCATCAGGAAGCCAATACCTTGCAGAAAATCTTACTTTAATTCTTGATGAGAAAATTGTCGACGAGTTGAGGATAAGCACAGGGCTTAAGGGCCAAGTGACATCTCAAATTTCCATACAAGGCTCTGGCACAGGTGCAACACCAGAAGAAGCAGTGGCAGACGCCCGTTCTTCAATGAATAAGCTTCAGACAGTTTTAATCAGCGGAAGCCTTCCATTTGAGTTGGAAGTCGTTAAATTAGATAGCATCTCTCCTGTGTTAGGCGACGAATTTAGAAAAGGGCTTTTAACACTCGGAATAGTTGTTTTCATAGCCGTTTCATTGCTTATTTTTATAAGATACCGCAAAATAAAGCTCTCTCTCGCAGTCATCTTGACAATGTTCTCCGAGGCAATAATCACCGTCGGAATTGCAGCGCTCATAGGATGGAATTTAGATGCGCCTGGAATCGCAGGAATTATTGCAGGAATGGGGACAGGAATAAATGACCAAATTGTGCTGATCGACGAGTCAGTTGGAAACAAGCAGGAAAGTTTGAAGCAGAGAATAAAGAGAGCCTTGTTTATTATTCTGGGGGCATTTCTAACCATCGTCGCTGCAATGATACCTCTTTTCTGGGCAGGCGCCGGCTTGCTGAAAGGCTTCGCCCTAACAACAATAATCGGGGTCAGCGTTGGCATTTTGATAACAAGACCAGCTTTCGCAGATATAGTGAAAAGATTAGGCGAACAATAAAAGCGCTCTAAATGAACTGCCATATGGCAATACCATAAGGCGTCCTATTAATTGGCAAATACAGAACAATATTTTGGAAGATTAATTGTGTGAAGATTTGATGCTCCAGTCAAGAAGCGTTATATGTTAGCCCAAAGTTTTATCCCTAGGCAAGATATGAAATTATTGTTCTAAATAAAACTGACAATTCCCTTAGCCATCAACAGCATGGAGAAAATCCAAAGCAAAAAAATATATGGCATAAAAAATATGCTGATTATCAATAAGACAGAAGAAATGATGTCGATAATGCTAAGAGGCTCTCCGCCAAAAATGAATAATCCTTTCAGAAACAATAAGCCGGCGCAAAAAGTCAGATAAGGTGTAAAAACATTTATGCCGAAAATAGTCATAAGAAAAGCCAAGGAGGCTGCAACATCAACTGCTCCAAGAATTTTAACCAGCATTTTATAACCCTTTTTCCTTTGCAGATAATTTTATAAAAGCTTTGGTTTCATCACTTATATGAAAAAGGCATTTATTACAGGGATAACTGGGCAGGACGGCTCTTATCTTGCGGAGTTCCTTTTAGCCAAAGGTTATGAGGTTCACGGCTTGGTTAGGCGCAGCAGCTACATGAATAGGGAAAGGCTAAATGAGATTTATAAAAATGAACAATATTGGAAAAAAAGGTTTTTTTTGCATTACGGGGATGTTACCGACGCAAGCAGCCTCATGCGAATAATTTCATTAGTTATGCCTGACGAAATTTATAATCTCGCCGCCCAAAGCCATGTTCAAGTATCTTTTGAGACTCCAGAATATACTGCTTCAACAAATGCAATAGGGCTCCTGAATATTTTAGAGGCAGTAAAGAATTTAAACCTAAAAAAAGCAAGGATTTATCAAGCATCAACAAGCGAATTATTTGGCTTGGCAAAAGAGACGCCTCAAAAAGAAACAACACCCTTTGCCCCTCAAAGCCCGTATGGCGCAGCAAAGCTTTATGCCTATTGGATAGCCAGCATATATAGAAAATCTTATGGGGTGTTTATTTGCAACGGAATACTTTTTAATCATGAATCTCCGAGGCGCGGAGAAAACTTTGTTTCACGCAAGATTACAAAAGGGGTGGCGGAAATAAAAAAAGGAATGAGAGAAAAAATATCTTTGGGAAATCTGAATGCTCTAAGAGACTGGGGATTTGCAGGGGATTATATAGAAGCCATGTGGCTTATGCTCCAGCAACAAAGTCCTCAAGATTATGTTGTCGCAACAGGAAAGAATCACTCAGTGAGGCAGTTTGTAGAAAAATCTTTTGAAGCAGTCGGAATAAAAATAAAATGGGTTGGTGAAGGGCTCCAAGAAAAAGGCATTGACTCTAGCACTGGGAATATATTAGTTGAGGTCAGCCCAGAATATTTTAGGCCATCCGAAGTAGAAGCCTTGCTGGGAGACGTCTCCAAAGCAAGAAGGGAACTTAGATGGCAGCCAAGAACTTCATTCGAAGACTTGGTAAAAATGATGGTTGAGCACGATTTGGCAGCGCTAAAATAATTTTTCCATGCGCAGTTTTACTGCTGTCTTAAGATATTTCAATCCTAGAAATGGAAGCTTTTTGAAATTACCCATTTTTGATTTACCTTCCTCTCTAAAAACGTAAGTGAAAGGAATAGCCTTTGTTTTGAGTCCAAGTTTTTTTGCTCTATAAAAAAGCTCAATTCCGTATTCAGCAAATCTTGATTCGTAGCGAAATTTTATTTTTTCGTAGCTGCTTTTTCTAAATAGCCTAAATTGTCCTCCAAAGTCAGAAACATTAAGTCCCGCAACCACAATACACATTAAGTTTAGGATTCGTGAGCCCCAAAGCCTAACAAAAGGAGCTTCCATTCCCCCGTCTTTTATATATCTCGAGCCATATACAATATCATACTTATCAGCATGTTTCAAAAACTTTGGAATCAGCTCAGGGGGGTGAGAAAAATCAGCATCCATAGTCATAACATATTCTCCATTTGAGACCCAAATTCCTTCTTGAATTGCCGAAAAAAGCCCTCTTTTTCCATAACGGTGCAATGCAATAAAATTAGCGCCCTTGGCGAGTTTATCAATAACTCCGGGGGTTTCATCTTTAGAATTATCATCGATAACAATTATTTCGTAACTGTCTTTGAAATCAGTGCTTTTCAGATTTTCTCTGACAATATCAACCATCTTTTTGATGTTTTTTCCCTCATTATAAGTGGGGAGCACGATAGATAACTTTTTCTTAAGATTAACAGGGTTTTTTAGAGAATCAAATTTAGCCTTGATACCATATCCAGCAAACAGGTAGTTTTTCATCATTATACTCTAAAAGCAGGGTTTAAAAGAATTTTTAAAGTGTCCTTCAATCCAAAAAGCATGGAATTATCAAAGAAACAGATTTATTTGATATTAGCAATTGCTTTGATTCTTATTATTGTAACATTCGCAACGAAATTTTACGGACAAGCAGACACTTTCGATTACCAGGATTCAGCAAAGTTCTTTGCTGGAGAATATCCTGCAAAAATAAGATTATCTCACTCGTATCTTTATGGATTGATGCATGCTCCAATGGTTGGCTTAACAAACAGCTTTTTCATATTCAAAATAACCAGCCTTATCTCTTTATTCTTAATTGTTTATTCAGTATATCTCATTACTGGCAAAAATAAAAGAGCCCCATGGCTAATGCTTTTAAGCCCCATAGTTTGGTACATGGCCCCATGGGCAAGTCCGATTCAGCTGGCAAGTTTGTGTTTCTTATGGGGCTACCATTTTACCAGAAAGTACGGAAAAGATAAAAGCATAAAAAGTCTCTTTTATGCAGGCATGCTGATTGGTTTGTCATGGGCATTTTGGGACGGAGCCTTGTTTTTCATTCCCCTTTTTCTTATAAGCTTTTTTTACAATGAAAAACTTATACATTCAATTTATTTTGTAATTTTCATTATCGTAGGGAGCCTGCCAAGAGTTATTTTGGACACAATTTTATTTGGTTTTCCATTTTTTACTCCCCTAAGGCACATTATGGCATCTCTCGCGCTAACATTCCTGGGAGGATTTTACAGTCAAGGAGGCTTATGGGGCATAGTATCCACAATATTTATTCTACTATTTTTGCCGTTATTTGCATACTTAATTTTTATAAAAAGAGATTTCTTCAAGGAAAACAGAAAGCCAGCCATATTCATTTTATTGTCTATTTTACTGCTAATAATAAATTCCCAAATAAGGTTTATTTTATTAATGGCCCCAATCATAATAGTTGTCTTAGCAAGCAAGTTAACAGACAAACAGTTTAACATTCAATTAATATTCTCCGTAATCTTGATTTTATTGGTGCTCAATCCTTACGTTTTGCAAACACACTGGGACCTTGGAATAGATGAGAAAGGAATAGAGCTTTCTTCATTCATAACAAACGCAAAAGACATAAATCTCACAGACAATTTTAGAAAAGAAATTATAAATGAAGACCTGAGCCGGATAGCAAGCGAATTCCCAGATGAAATATTTATCGTAGGCAACTTGCCCGATGATTACAGGATTCTTGCTAATTTTTACACAGGTGATAAAATAAAAGAATTTGTCAGCATCGAAGATTACAACTTGAGCTTCAGCCAAGAGCCAATAATCTCCAAAAAGGAGTTATGTTCAAGAGTTAAAATAAACGAACGAAGAGATGTATGTTTTGCAGTATGGATAAGAAAAGCATTCAATGACGACACAGATTATTCATCTATAAAATATGCAATAAGCCTTGAAGAAAATCTGGATGTAGAAGGCTTTGATTTAAAAAAGAAATATGAAACATTAACTTTATGGGAAAAGGCCGATGCTAGTTAGAAGAAAAACCGTTTATCAAGTCTACAATCTTTTTTTGGTCTGTCTCTTTTAGTTCAGGAAATAAAGGAATAGACAATATCTCATCCGCTAGTTTCTCGGCAACAGGAAAGTCTCCTTTTTTATGTTCTAAATAAGAAAAAGCCGGCTGTAAATGTAACGGAATTGGATAATGTATCCCTGTTTCAATTCCATTATCTTTTAAGAAATTTAACAGCTCATCGCGTTTGCTTGTGTTTATAACATACATATAATATGCAGAATCAGAGTAAGACCTATTCTCTTGTTTGCCTGTGACTCCTTTGAGATTCTCATCATAAACATTTGCAAGAGTTTTTCTTTTCTTTATCCACTCATTCAAATGTCTAAGCTTTACGCCCAAAACAGCACATTGTAACGCATCTATTCTGAAATTAAATCCTTCCATGTCATGTGAGTATTTTTCTTTTCTTCCATGATTTACAAACTTTCTAAACTTTTCTGCCAAGACATCATCATCAGTTACAATGGCCCCAGCATCTCCAATAGCACCAATTATTTTTGCAGGAAAGAAGCTAAAGCAGCCAATTCCACATACAGGAACAGTCTTTCCTTTGTATTTTGAGCCATGACATTGAGCACAGTCTTCAACAACAACGAGGTTGTGTTTTTTAGCAATAGCCATTATAGGGTCCATATCACAAACAGAGCCGTACAGATGCACTGGAATTATAATTTTTGTTTTTTTAGTTATTTTTTCCTCAATTTTTTTAACATCTATTAAAAAGTCGTCATCGCTCACATCAACAAAAACAGGCTTCCCTCCACACAGAGTAACAGCAAAAGCTGTCGCAACAAAAGTGTTGACAGGCATAATTATTTCATCGCCCTCCTTTATTCCAAGGCATTTCAGAACAGTAAAAAGCGCAGTGCTTCCATTAGAGGCTCCTATGCAATGCTTTGCTCCACAAAACTCTGCAAAGTTATTTTCAAAGTTCTTAACCTCTTCACCCATGATAAAGCTTGAATTCGAAATTACCCTATTTATAGCTTCATCCATCTCACTTTTTATAGAGTCATGCTGAGCCTTCAAATCAACAAGAGGAATATCAAACTTAGCCATTTCCAATGCAAATAAGCTTATCTTTTAAAGATTGTTATTCTTTCCTCAATTCAGGATAAACATAAGTCCCATCTTTTCTCTTTAGGTCTTTAGAGTCTTTTATATATCTTGCAGGATTGCCTGCCCATACCTGCCCAGCAGGAACGTCTTTTGTAACAACACTTCCTGCCCCGATTACAGCATAGTCTCCTATTTTAACAGGAAATAATGTTGCGTTGGTTCCAATTATTGCATTATTTCCAATATGTGTTGGTTCCCAGTGCTTGTTTGTCCCAGTTCGTCTATACGACGGAGGATAAACGTCATTAATCGTCATGACTCCATGACCAATGAATACATTATCTCCAACAGTAACCATGCTACAAAGAAATGAATGGCTTGAGACTATCGTGCTTCTGCCAATTTTAACTCCTGATTGTATTTCTGTAAATGCTCCTATCTTGCTCTCATCACCAATTTCACAGCCATATGCATTAGCATACCCGAACAGTTTAGCATTTTTTCCCAGCTTAACGTCTTTCACTTTTACAAAAGGCCCAATAAGAGCGCCTTCACCAATTTCATTTTTTCCTTCGATAATTGCTGTTGGATGTTCTTCGTGCATTTTTGCCCCTAGCTCCATTATTAATTAACAAATCACTCACTTTTTAAGCATTTCTGTTTTAATCAAATAAAATACCAAGAATCAGGAAAAAAGCAGATATTGAATTTAGGAAGTTTTAAAAATTTTTCATATAGCTTTCTTTTTCGCAGTCAAATCAGCTAAATATTTAGCGGTATCAAATATCTCTCGC
>CAYJRP010000025.1:0-2405 GCA_964372675.1 Candidatus Woesearchaeota archaeon
AAATCCTCGAAGAAAAAGAAGTACTACTCTAAGAAAGGCAGAAGAGGTTAATTATCTCTTGTCTTTAGGAACTTTGGAATTGTTTTTATTTGCTTAAATTTATTTTTATTTTTTAAAGGCGTTGTGATTCTGGAGACTAGGCCGTGTAATGAATAAGGCAGCCTGACTAATTCGATGTTTCCCGCAGAGACCCAGGGATCGATTGGGAATTTCTTTAGAGATTTTATTATTTGCTTTCTTTGTTTTTTTGTTAATTTGTATGCTTTTTTGTCGAAAACATGTATGTGAAAACCTCTGCCTGAATAAACTAACTTCATGTTATTGAAATTGTATCTTTTTGATATGAGGTTCTTTATTTTTATGGAGTCTTGATAGCATTTTTGCAGGCAAATTGTGCAAACTTTATCTTTGGTTTTGTGATCACAACGAATGTTATCAACATCAACGTCTATAACTAGCTCTTGCCAGATAATATTTTTATCTGCCAGGAAATCATAATGCTGTAAATTATTAAATCGCTCATTTGGATTTTTGTAGGCATTTCTGTCGTAGTAAACATCTTCTGGTGCGTACTTCTTTATTTTATTGCCTAGCTCTGAGAACTTAAAATAGAACAATTTGGATTTCCAAGCTTTGTTTTTTATAATCCCTGAATCAGTGCCAGCGTCTATGGCGCATAATTGCGGGAGATTGCTTTTTCCAAACCAACCCTTAACTTGTTTTATGGAGAACTCTTTTTTATAGAACTCTGCTCTTTCTTTAAGACTTGACTTTCTGAATGGATATTTTCCCATACTTTAATTAAGGTTGTCTAGCTTAAAAACTTTATAACAAGGTTTATAAAATAGATTTGATAGACTATGCTATGAAAGAAAAAGAGGCTGCATCGATGCATCATGGCGCCAATACTAATAGCTCTGGGGTTGTTGGAGTTGTTTTAGGGATTTTCGCTGTTTTGTTTATTTTGTTTCTTCCAATCCTAAGCGTCTTGCTTGGAATCATCGGACTTATATTTAGCATCCTCCAGCATAAGAAAATGAAGAGCAAATGGTCTCTTGCTGGTATAATCTTAAATGCATTAGGCATAGTTGTTGGAATAGTTGTTGGTTATTTTAGTGTCATTTACTTAGCAAAGTATGCTCAACAGCTTCAGCAGCTGCAAAACTTACAAAATGCCCAGCCTTAAATTGAGAAAATTAGGAAAAGAGGGTGCCTTGGAATTGTCTATAGGCACGATTGTTGTTATTGTGATAGCAATGGCCATGCTTGTTCTTGGGCTTGTTTTGGTCAGAAACATTTTTGAGCTTAGTGGGGGCACGGTGGATTTAATAGATGCTCAAGTAAGAAGCCAGATTAATAATTTATTCAACGCTGAATCCGGCAATGTTGTAGTTCACCTGGGTTCTGCAAATGTTGCTAAAGTAAAACCCGGAGAGAGGTTCAATGTTGCTATTGGCGCTCAGCATCCAGATGGAGATGCTATAACCAGAGATACGCTGGAATATCGCCTTGAACTTAATGATGAAAGCGGGGATAATTGCATTAGCGCTCTGGGTGGGAAGCCACGCGCAGAAGCGTTATTTATAACTGAACCAAATATATGGCATCAGTTTGACCAATATTCGGGCTCTACTGCATATGCTTTGATAGAAGTTGATGTGCCTAAAGGGACAGCGCGCTGCACGCAGAAAGTAAGCGTTGATATGAGAGTTAAAACAGAAAGTGTGCCTAGAGATGGCGACTTCTTCCTTCTTGAAGTTGCAAAAGAAGGGATATTTTGATGATACTGTCAAATATTCGTCAGTCTGATAAAATAATTGCTGGCACCCAGAAATTAATTTTTATTTTAGGTTTGTCGATAATTAAAATATCAAGTATAAATAATAATTATCCATACGATTTATGGTTATAAGTCATTTATTAAATTTATGTGTTCTCTGGTCTTTCCTGCCTGAAAATTCTGAAAAATAACTTTATAAAACTCTATCACTAGTAATAGTTATGTCAAAAAAGGTTGAGTGGTACACTGAATTTGTTGATTTAGATTATAAGCCTGCTAAAAGCGATTTGAAAGTCTTGTTTTACTTTGAGCCTGATGCTGGAATAAGTGTTAAAGAAGCTGTTGGAAGAATTGCTTCTGAAAGCTCTACTGGAACTTGGACTACGCTGTTTAAACTTCCTCCGAGAATGAAAAAACTCATGGCAACTGCCTATGAGATTGACGGCAATTTTGTGAAGGTTGCTTATCCTCTTGATCTCTGGGAAAAAGGCAATGCTCCGCAGCTTCTTAGCGGAATTGCGGGGAATATTTTTGGAATGAAAGCCCTGAAGAATTTAAAATTGGTTGATGCTGAACTTCCTAATGAATATTTGAAGAGTTTTTATGGGCCTAAACTTGGGATTGA
>CAYJRP010000025.1:2505-10108 GCA_964372675.1 Candidatus Woesearchaeota archaeon
GATGTTGTAACTTGCGGGACAGCTTCTGTGCAGACTTTGCGAGAAACGCTTGGAGATTATGGAATGGGAATTCATGCGCATAGAGCAATGCATGCTTCTTTTGACAAAAATCCTAGGCATGGAATATCAATGTATTTTCTAGCCAAGTTAATGAGAATGATTGGTGTAGATCAAATACATGCTGGCACTGCTGTTGGGAAACTTGTTGGAACAGCTGATGAAGTGAGAAATATTAGTGATGTACTTCGAGAGAGTCATATTTCTGAAATTAAAAACAAAAGACTTCATCAGAATTGGGCTAGTGTAAAGAGAGCATTTCCTGTTACTTCTGGAGGTCTGCATCCTGGGCTTGTGCCTGACCTTATGAGGTTATTTGGCGACGATTGTGTTATACTTATATCTGGCGGAATTCATGGGCATCCTCGCGGAACAAGAGCAGGAGCAATGGCTGCGATGCAGGCAATTCAAGCATGCAAGGAAGGAGAAACTCTTGAAGAACATGCAAAATATAACAAAGAACTCCGAGAAGCCCTTGATAAATGGGGAAGATTGCATCCTAAGTAGCTCTCTTTTTTAATCCTTTTAATTAATCCCGAGGAACTTCGTGGTGGAAGAGGCAGCGGGCTTCGTATGTTAAATTGGGTGTTGAATTTTCTACAGCGACCACTGCACCAACTGAATTGGCAGGCTTCCCATCTATCAGCCTTTGACTTCTAGTTGCAATAGCGCCGCACACTTTTGAGTCTTCTAAAACATATTCGCATGATGCAACTAACTTAGTCACTTCATCTGCTATTGCTAAAATAACTGGCATCGGCCCGAATGGCTCCCCTCTGAAATCCAAGTCAAGGCCTGCAACAACAACGTTCTTCTTTCTTCTTAATAGCTCTTGAATTACTGGAATAATCTTGTTTGAGAAAAATTGCGCTTCGTCTATGCCGACTAAATTGTGGTTTTCCTTGACTAACTCCAAAAGCCCTTCTGGCCTTTCGGGATCTATTGGCTCGCAGCCATAAACTTTTTGGTCACCTAGCAGCCTTGAGCGGATTACTACGTCTCTTGTGTCTATTGTTGGCTTGGCTAAGATGTAACCATATGTTGGCATATAGTGAATCCTGTCAATTCGCTGGATTAGGATTGTTGTTTTATCGCATTTCATTGGCCCGCAATATACTTCAAGAAATCCTGGTTTTATAGGGTGCCTGTGGTCCATGGATTAAAAAAGAAATTGGAGGTTAAAAAGATTTGTGCAAAAAATTAAAAACGCTGTTTTGCTATTTTACTTATGATTGACTACAAAAAATACAAGTGGTTTTACACTTCTTCAGGAAAACTTGTTGTTGGAGGGAAAAGCGCAGAGTTAAACGATGCTCTTTTACGTGAAGTGAAAAAAACGCATAAAGAACATTATGTTATGCATACGTCCCATCCCGGAAGCCCTTTTTGCGTTATAATGGCTGACGTTAAAGATGTGAGACTGCGTGATTTGGAAGAATGCGCTGTTTTCACAGGATGCTTCAGCAGGGCGTGGAAAGAACAAAAAATAAAAACAGAGATACATATTTTCAAGTCAGGGCAAATTTCCAAGAGCAATGGAATGAAAGCAGGAACTTGGAGCGTTAAAGGAGAAGTGAATAAGATGGGTGTTGAGCTTAGGCTTGCATTTACAAAACAAGGAAGTGTGTACAGGGCTGTTCCTTTGAAAGCAGTTTTAAAAAAAGACCGCTTGCTTGAAGTGTGCCCGGGCGATGTTGACAAAACAAGAATGGTTGATAAAATTATCAGAAAGCTAAGGGATAAGAATGTTAAAAAGGATGAAATACTCTCTGCCTTGCCTGCCGGTGGCGTGGAAATTTGCTGATTTAAATTAGATTGAATCTTCTAGGGCTCGAAGTCTGGATTCTTTTTTCAATTCTTCTCTGCCTTTTTGCTCTGCTTTTTTTACCAAATTTATTGAATACCCTGTTTTTGCAGCTACTTCTTCTTGACTATTCTCCCTTCTATCTTCAAAGCCATACCTCGCGGCCATAACTTGCCCCTCTATTTTGCTTAAACTGCGCATTACTTTCTTTATCGTGCTCCTATGATCTTCTGTTACTTTACTTGGCGCTCTCCCGCAAATATCTTTGTAAAACTTTATTTCAGGATTGTAGCTTTGTTCTGCTGCCATTTCTCTTCAAAATTAATTAATTTTTTAAGCTTTTCCATGCTTTTTGAATACACTTAAATAAGGCCTAAATTATAAGATTGCGTGAGAAAGGGACTTGTCGCGTTTCAAATTGGGAAGAACGGAGTAACTGCGGGTTTTATTGAAACCTTGAAGCTTGCTTTCAAAAATCGCAAGCTTTTGAAGATACAAATCCTGCCCAGCGCTGCTGAACATAGGGTTAAAATAATGGAAACTGCCGACAGAATTGCCAATGAACTGGGGGGCAATTATAAATATAGAATAATTGGATTTACTATTGTTTTGAGAAGAATTGGGATGCGCAAGCGAAAAAATTAACATGAGAAAATCTTTAAAAAATATTATTGAAAGGGAAATTAGCAAAAAACTCATGGCTTTGGATGGGGACCGCTTGTTATATGAATCTTTTTCGAGTAATTCTGGAGAATCAGGAGATTTATCCTGCATTGAATTGGTTGCTATAATTGGCAGGTATAAATCTGTAACGGAAATCGCTACACTGGCTCAAATTTATGCACAGCATTATAGCTCCCCCAAGCTTAGATTCGAGCTAAGAAAACTTGACTATTATCTTTGCGAAATGGCTATGGAGCTATCAAATACAATTATAAAAATGACTGCAATGCGGGATAGGGAAGCAGAATGATCAAAAAGTCCTTTGTATTTTGTGAACTAAAGTCTATAGTTTGTTGGGACTTTAGGATGCTCAAAGTTTATATTAATTTAATGAGGGGATTTTAAAACTTTGACATAATAAGGTTTATAAGCCCTCTTTTTTAGTTATGTTTGCAATCTTATAACGGAGATTTACTATGAACGCTGTAAAAGAAATTGAAGCTGGAAAATATAACTTGCTTTTAGCAGATGCTCTAAAGAAAGAAAAGATTTTTGAGAAACCTGAATGGACAGAGTATGTAAAAAGTGGACCTGGAAGGCAAAGACCAATCAACGATGAAGATTTTTGGCATAAAAGAGCTGCGAGTATTCTAAGACAGATTTACTTAAGAGAAATTGTTGGCGTTGAAAGACTAAGGACAAGATACGGGGGGAGAATGGACCGGGGCAAGAAGCCGCCTAAATTTGTCAAGGGCGGGGGAAAGATTGTCAGGACAATTTTGCAGCAAGCTGAAAAGGCCGGCCTTGTTGAAAAAGCACAAGGAGAGAAAAAAGGGAGACAACTTACCGAACACGGAAAGAGGCTCCTTGAAAGCATTTCTGGAGGAAAGAAATAATGGTTGAAAGGAAAGCAAGAGAAGTTGTGCATTTTAGGGAAACAGACGCAAGAATGGTTCGTGTTGGCGATATGGCTGTTTACTCTTTAAATAATGGTCCCGTTGTTATTGCTACATCTAATAATAACGGAAAAGTTACCGGCTTTGTTATGCAAGATCCTGAAGCGGTCTCTGCTGTTAGAAAAGAGGCTGGTAAATATTTCCATGCGAAATCTTCAATTGCTTACCTTGGAAGACCTGTTGGGGAGAATTACCAATGACTAAAAGCTATCAAAAAAAAGTTAAATTGGGAGTTCATGGAAAAAGAACAAAATGGGCGCCTGTTTGGGCTCTTGTCAGAAAACACAGCCAGAGCGGCGCCAAGTTTCATCATGTTTCTGAAATGACTAAGAAAAAAAGAAGCTGGAAGAGCACAAAACTAAAAATTAAACCTCGCAGACTGCGAAAAAATTGGGTAGGATAAAATGAGAAAAATATTTACGGCAGCAGATCCATTAGCACCCAGAACTATTTATGAGTATGCGCGACGCATAATTCAGGAGAATTCCTCATTTAAAGCTAAAGCAATGATGGAGGGCAAATTAGCTGAAGATCCTTTTTACGCAGGTTATTCTGAAGCTACTGGTTGCGTGATTACACTGAACCATGATAGAATTTCAATTGATGGGATGAATGAAGCAGACGTCTATAAAACATCTAATCTGCTCCATTTATGCGGACTATCATTAAGCGAGGTAAAATAAAATGGCTGAAGTAAAAACGCAGGTGCTTGAAAGAGAATATATTATTCCTCTTAGGAATGAATGGATGAAAGTTTCTAGATATAAGAAAACAGCAAAAAGCGTAAAAGCCATAAAAGAATTCATTGCCAGGCATATGAGAGTTGCTGACAGGGACTTGGATAAAGTAAAGCTTGATGTTTACTTGAACAATGAAATGTGGTTCAAAGGCAGACAAACTCCGTTTACAAAAATAAAAGTAAAAGCCAGAAAAGATGGTGATATTGTGAAAGTTGAGCTTGCTGATGTTCCGGACCATGTTAAATTCCTGCGGGCAAAGCATGAGAAAAGGCACAAGAAAGGCGAGAAGAAAGTTGAGCTTAAAGGCGAGGAAAAGAAAGAAGAAGTTGGAGAGCAGAAGACTATTGAAGAGAAGAAAGATGAAATCGCGAAGGAAAAAGCTGTTGAAGACGTTAATGTCAAGATGGCTGAGCAAAAGGCTAAGACTCTAAAGCATACTCCTAAGGATAAGAAAGTAGTTACGCATAGAATGGCTTTGAAGAAATAAAGTTTAATTTAATTCTACAAACTTATTCTTTCCATCACCGGAACGGTTTATTAACATTTTCTTTTCTAATTCCTGCAGATGCCTTGAAAATGAGGCTTTTGGAATTTGCACAAGTTTTCTGAGTTGAGATTGTTTGACTTTGCCTGTTTCTTTTAATTTACTCAGGATTGTCTTTTCTCTTTCATTTAACAACTGTTGAATTATCTTTTGTTTTTGCTTTACCGAGTTTTGCCTTTTTACTTTTGCATTTCCAGTCTGGGGCTTGTTCTTTGCATTGTTTTTCATTGCATATCTAACAAATAAAATTAAAGTGACTATCACTAATATGGATAAAATCGTTAATCCAATGTTTCTTGCTGAAATACCTGAAGCGGTGTTTTCTATGGTATAATTGACAACCACGGAGTCTTTGAAATAAACGGATATTTGATTATTTTGCGTGGATATCTCTCCATCAGAGATTTGTTTTATGACTGCTCCTTTTGGCAAAACAAGATTAATTTCTGCCCCATGCAAGTTATAAGCAAGACTCCATACTTCACCTACTTTGCTAGTTAGCGTGGAAGTATCTCCTATAATTTTACCATCTTGAATGTTTACTCCATTAGGCAAAGAAAGATTCTCATTTGTTTCGCCTAAGAATGTAACAACGCCGTTATCTTCAACGTATAAATTAAGAAAAGTGTATGCTGAAACAGCATTTGCTATGCAGATAAGCATTATCAAACAAAAGATTAGTTTTTTCATTTTTTATTATTTATAAATCCCTTGCCTGCAGAGTTCTCCGGCCATTTGCTTTTGCTCTTGTGGCTGCTTCATCAAGAATTTTTAGAACTTTTTTATTCAAAGCTTCTGGAACTTCTGCTGCAACTTGAAGGTCGGGCACAGCCGACTTGATTTTGCTTTTTATTATTAATTCTATATCTGTCATTTTATTTTTTTAATAAATGTAAATGTTTAGTTAATTCTTCTAATTTTGATTTCTTCCCAAATATTAAAGTTCCAAGATACTCAATCTTGTCGGACTCTTTATTCTTTGTCCATTCAATTACTTTTTTGTCATCTGTGGTTTCTATCATCTCCCGCGTGAAAACAAAAACTTCAAGATTATCATCTGGTTTATTTAGCAAGTCTTTTATTTCTTTAGAGCTGCCCTCTTTAATCATAATTGCATGCTGAATGTTCAATTTTAGTTTTTTATTATCTTTTGTTTCAATTGTATCTTGTAAGAATAATTGCTTCCCAAGCCTCCCTGCAAATGAAGCATTTAGATGCGCGATTGTGTTCATTCTTTCCCAAGGCTCCAGTTTTATGCTGTTGTTTAATATCACTACTGCCATTTTACTTTCTTGAGCCTTTCCTTCTTTTTCTTCTTTCATCCCCTCCGGGCGCATGAATGGGAATAGAATAACGTCGCGTATTGATGCTTGATTAGTTAATAACATAACCAGCCTGTCTACTCCTAACCCCAGGCCGGAAGTTGGAGGCATTCCTATTTCTAGAGCATTTACGAAATCTTCATCATAAGGAGCCGCTTCTTCATCGCCTTTATTCTTGAATTCAGCCTGCTCTTCAAATATCTTTCTTAGTAAGATTGGCTCGTTCAGTTCAGAATAATTGTTTCCCATTTCCCACCCATTGATTATTGGCTCAAATCTCTCTGCAATTTGAGGATTACTTTCTTTTCTTTTTGCCAAAGGAGAGGTATCTGCAGGATAATCATAAATTATGTGCGGTTGGATAAGATGTGGCTGCACCATCTCTGAAAATATTTCTTCTATGGCTACTCCTCTTCTAAAATCAGTTTTTAATTTAATATTTTTTTCTTCTATGAATTTAAGCAGTTCTTTATCGCTCATTTTGTCGACATCTATTTTTGCATATTTTTTAATTGCTTCCCCAATGGTCATTCTCTTCCACGGTTTTTTTAGCTCAATTTCTTTTCCTTGATACTCTATCTTTGTTTTCTTTAAGACCGATCTTGCGACATGCTCTATCATTTCTTCAAATAAGCCCATATTGTCATTGTAATTTGCATATCCCCACATTGTTTCTAATATGGTAAATTCTGGGTTGTGCGTTACATCGATGCCTTCGTTTCGGAATACTTTGTTCATTTCGTAAACCTTATTGAAGCCTCCGACAATTAATCTTTTAAGGTACAATTCTTTAGAAACAGCAAGATAAACCTGCATTTTCAGGCTGTTGAGCTCGCTGGTAAATGGTCTTGCCGCACCCCCGCCGTACAGCGGCTGCAAGACAGGAGTTTCTACTTCAACATACCCATCCTTGCGGAGAAATTCTCTAATTGCATCAATAATCTGTGTTCTTCTCTCAAAGACTTTTTTTACTTCTGGGCCCATGATTAAGTCAAGATATCTTTTCCTATAACGTTCTTCTTTATCCTGCAAACCATGCCACTTTTCCGGCAATGGAAGAATCGACTTTGAAAGAAGCTCCACCTTATTTGCAAGTATTGAAAGCTCGCCTCTTTCTGTTCTATGGACTATGCCCTCTATTCCGATAAAGTCTCCTACATCAATAAATTCTTTGAATGATTTGAAGACCTTCTCCGGAGTGTTTTTGGATTGGAGAGTTACTTGAATTTTTCCATGGCCATCATACAAAACTCCGAAAGCTATCTTCCCGAAGTCTCTAAAGTTCATTAGCCTTCCTGCAAGTTTTGCTTTATATTTGGACTTTTCCCCTTTCTTTAGCTTGCTATGTTTATCATGCAACTCTAGAGATTTGTCTTTTATTTCGAACTTGTTGGGATATGGATTTATCCCCGCCTTTCTTAGAGTATGCAACTTTTCTATTCGTTCTTTAACTATTTCGTCTTGTCTGCCCATTTCTAGATTAGGAGTTGGCGATTTAAAATCGTTTGCTTTTATAA
>CAYJRP010000026.1:0-5775 GCA_964372675.1 Candidatus Woesearchaeota archaeon
CAAAACAAAGAACAAACCCTGAAACAGGAAAGCCTTTTTCTTCACTTACAGAATACAATGAGCATTTAGCAAAAAGGGCTAAACGAAGAAGCAAAAATAAGAAACTGAGTGAACTAATAAAGATTAGCCTTGAAGTCTTGGAGAAAGATAGGGCGTGGCTTGCGCGGGAGATTGGGGTTACGCCTCGAATGGCTTCTTTATATTACGATGGAAGCGCTGTTCCGAGACAAGAGGTTTTGGAGAGATTGTTTAGGGTTTTGGAAGTTCCTTATAAGACACTTGAGGATTATTTGGATAGTGCTGACTGAATAAATGTTTATAAATCAGGAGTTTATCAACTTTTATGCCTGAATTAAATGGAATGGAGAGAGTTGTTGCAAGAGCTTATCAAACATTGTTACCAAAAATTTACTCTTCTTCTACGGCTGAAATTATTAAGGAATATGCCGATTTAGTTAATGTTCCTGTCGTGGAATTGAAATCTAAAAGAAGAACTAGAAATCGTACCATCGCACGTGCGGGTATTTTTCGCCTTTTGAGTGATAGAGGGCTGACCTTGGAGGAAATAGGCATTGAATTTGGAGGGAGAGACCATAGTACTGTTCTTTATAGCAAAAATAAATTTTTACACTTGTTTGCTGGAGCTAAAGATCTACTACCGAAGGCAGAACTTGGGCAACTTATAGCAGATAATCCTTTTGATGAGCTTGACAAATTTGTTTTGGGTTACTTTAGGGGAAATGTTTCTGCAAGGAAATTTTGTGATATTGTTGCCGGTAATTTCAGACCAAGATTTTCAGAAAACGGCAAGTCTCTGGATTCAAAGGCAGAATAGTTTTATAGTAACTTTTTAGGAGTTATTTAATGAAAAGGTTTAAAAGCTTGGTTTTAATTTTTTGATAATGGCCAACCCGCGATATGTTTTAGATAACGATGAACCCAGCGTAGAATTATTGGAGAAATTGAATCTAGCCAGACAGGTGTATTTTAACAATCTGGATTGGTTTTGCGATAAATGGGCATATAATAAAAATGAGATGTCTTTTATAAAAAGTGTTTGGTTAATCGGATCTCACACTACAGATACTGATTGGAGAGATGAAACGAGCGATTTGGACTTGAAATTGGTTGTTCCGGCTGGAATGTCTGAGAATCTTTACAGATATAAGCGCGAAGTGTTAGATCCATTGCTATGCATCGGCGAGAAAAAAAGGTGGATTGACATGTTTTTTGCAAGACGAGAGGATCAAGTTATGCCTCCAAGAGTGGATTTAACTGCTGCCTGGGAAAAATTAGTAGAGTAATAACTTTTAATAATCTTCTTGTTTAGGGTTAGTTATATCTGATAAAATGGATTATTTAAAATTGGGATTCAAAGCAGGGCTTGAGATACATCAGCAGTTAGACACTCCTAAATTGTTTTCTGGGGCGCCTTCTTTTTTACGAAATGATGAGCCGCATTATAGAATCGAAAGGAAGCTGCATGCTGTTGCCGGGCAGACAGGAGATGTTGACGAAGCTGTTGCTCATGAGGCTGCTCTTGGAAAAACTTTTGTTTATGAAGGATATCACGATACTGTGTCGCTTGTTGAGCTTGATGAATGTCCGCCTTCTGAAGTAAATGAAGAGGCTCTTGAAGTTGCTTTGCAAGTTGCATTGCTCTTGAATTGTGAGATTTACTCGACTACTCAAGTTATGCGTAAAACGGTAATTGATGGTTCGAATATTTCAGGATTTCAGAGAACTGTGCTAATTGCGCACGATGGTTTTGTTGAGACTTCTTTTGGGAAAGTCGGGATTGATAGTTTATGTCTGGAAGAGGATTCTGCTCGCGTAATTTCACGTGACGAAAACAAAGCTGTTTATCGTCTTGATAGACTGGGAATTCCTCTTGTCGAGATTGCAACTGCTCCCGACCTTAAGAGCGCCGAGCAAGTTAAAGAATGTGCTTTGAAGCTTGGAGAGATTTTGCGCGCATGTCGTGTTAAAAGAGGAATTGGAACAATTAGGCAGGATGTTAATGTTTCAATTAAAGGTCATGATAGAGTTGAAATAAAAGGATTTCAGGAACCGAGGATGATGGTTGCTACGATTGATTTGGAGATTGAAAGACAAATTAATGATTTGAAAGATGGAAGAAAGATAGGAGATGTTAGAAATGCTTTGCCCGACGGCAGAACTGAATTTTTAAGGCCAATGCCCGGCAAGTCGAGAATGTATCCTGAAACTGACCTTGAACTTCTCAAGATTTCACTCAATAGGATTAATAAATTGAAGAAGAATTTGCCTAGGTTGAAGGCTGACATTAGAGATGAGCTGAAAAAGAAAGGGCTTAGCGAGGAATTAATTAAATTGGTTTTAGATGGAGAAGTCGAGGAGTTTTTGACTTTGATTAAGGTTTATTCAAAGGATGCAAACTTAGTTGGGAAAATGATTACTTTATGGAGGAATGAGTTTGCTACAAAGATGAAAAAGAGCTTGGACGAAATTAGGGAAACATTAAGCACAGGGGTTTTGGAGGATATTTTAAAGCTGGTTAATAGCAAGAGGCTTGATGCTTCTGATGTAAAGCATGTTATGATGAAGATTCTTGACCGGGTTAAATTGGAAGATGCTATCAAGATTGAGAAGATTAGTGATGATGACATTGAGAAAGAGATTAGGGAAATTGTTAAGAGCAGGCCCGGGATGAAGGTAAATGCTTATATGGGAATGATTATGGCTCGCTTTAAAGGCAAGATAGATGCCAGGAAGGCAATGGAGATTATTAATAGAATTCTTTCATAATTCTGCTATTTCATTCAAAACTTACATTTTGAAGATATTGAAAGAGTTGTTGGGAATTAATTTAACCAAGATTTCTTTAATTTCTTAAAAGTCCCTGCTTTTATGCTTTTGTCAATAATTAAAAACATCTTTTCCTTTATTTATTGACATGGTGACAATAAAAAGAGGCAAGAACTTTAAGCTAAAAAGGGAGCTTGGCTTATTTTCTGTTGTTGTTGCAGGCGTTGGGATTATTTTGGGGGCAGGGATTTATGCGCTTATTGGAATTGCTGCTGGCGAAACTGGGAATACAATATGGCTTAGTTTTTTGGTGACTTCTGTGGTTGCTGCTTTTACTGGTCTGAGTTACGCTGAACTTAGCTCAATGTTTAAAGGTGATGGCGGAGAGTATGATTATTGCAATGCTGCTTTTGGTAAGAGGATTGCTGTTTTAATCTCTCTCTTGATTATTTTTACAGGGGTTGTAAGCGCCGCAACTGTTGCCCTCGGCTTCGCAGGATATCTGAGCTCGCTGTTTTCCATAAAGTACCTGATTGCAGGAATTGCGATTGTTGTTTTAATGAGCTTTATTAATTATCACGGAATTAGCGATAGCAATAAGTTTAACTTAATTTCCACATTTATAGAGCTGTTTGGGCTTTTAGTGATTATTATTTTGGGAATCGGGAAGTTTGGGAATGCTGACTTGCTTGATATGCCCAATGGATTTTATGGGGTTTTGAAAGCAGGAGCCTTGGTATTCTTTGCTTTTATGGGATTTGAGACAATTGTTAAGTTAAGCGAGGAAACTAAAAATCCTCAGAAGACAATTCCAAAGGCAATTATTATTTCAATTGCGATTACTGCTGTTATTTACGTTCTTGTTTCAATTGCTGCTGTGAGCATTCTTTCAGCAAGCGAGCTTGCAGGCTCAAAAAGCCCGATGGCTGATGCTGCTGCCTCTGTTCTTGGGAACTCCGCATTTTACATTTTGGGCATTATTGCTTTGTTTTCCACTTCAAATACTGTTTTGTTGACGATGCTGACAACTTCAAGGATGGTTTATGGAATGGCATTGCAAAATTCCTTGCCAAAATTATTTTCTAGAGTACATGAGAGAAGGAGAACACCTTATTTGGCAATTTGGGTTACTGGAATAATTACTATTTTGCTTGTTCTTCTTGGAGACATTGGATTTGTTGCTGATTTGACTACTGTGTTGTTGTTTGTGACTTTTGCAATTGTTAACGTGAGTGCTATTGTTCTTAGATATAAGCTACCAGGTAAGAGAAAATTTAGAATGCCCGTTAATATTGGAGAATTTCCTGTTCTTGCTTTGCTTGGTGTTTTGACCTCACTAACGATGCTAGTGTTTAGTTTGATTAACTTGCTTTGATTAACTTAACCACTCTGCTTTTAGTTTCTGGAATTTGCCTGCTTTTATGTTTTCCCTTATTTGCCTCATTAAGTCTAACATGAAATGCACATTGTGGATTGTTGCAAGTCTTGCGTAATTATCTGATTTTGACTTGAGCATCTTGTGGATATCTGCTCTTGTGTGTTTTTTGCATGTTGTACATTTGCATAACTTGTCTATTTTGCTTTTATCATTTTTGTAAATTGCTTTTGCTATGTCTATTCTAAATTTATTATTTTTATTTCCTCCTGATTTTGGGCTAATGTATAATTGATGATGTCTTGCTATACGAGTCATTTCAACGCAGTCAAATGTGTCTATCCCTCTTTGAACGCATTCAAATATGTCGTCAATCCAGCCAATGCCTAATATGTGTCTTGGTCTTTTGTCTTCACTTAGGGCTGAAATTGTCCAGTCAAGAACTTTATACATGTCTTGCTTTGTTTTCCCTAAACTGCCGCCGATTGCTATTCCATCGAACTTCTGTGATTTGATAAACTTGGCAGATTTAATTCGCAGGTCTTTAAACCAACCGCCATGAATTATGCCGTATAATGCTTGGGATTTGTTGTGATACTTTATGGAGTCCATGGCCCATTTATGAGAGCGGAGCATTGCTTCTTTTATGTAAGATTTGCTTGAGCCGGCTGAAGTGCATTCATCAAATGCCATGATTATGTCGCTTCCTAAATTTGACTGAATTGCCATTGATTCTTTTGGGCCCATGAAAACCTTAGTTTTATCGTCGTAAGTCGATGTAAAAAAGATGCCTTTGTCTGTTATTTTTGAGTAAGTTGATGATTTATTATTTTTTATTGGAATTTCTCCTGGAATAAAACCAATTTTTCTTGCGTTTGTTTGCTTTCCCAGACCTAGCGAGAAAGCCTGGAATCCTCCCGAATCTGTAAATATAGGTTTTGAAAAATGCATGAATTTGTGTAATCCTCCCTGTTTTTTTATTAATTTGTCTCCTGGGTGGAAATGCAAGTGATATGTATTTGCTAATAAGACTTGAATGCCTAATTGTTTTATGTCTTTTTCATTTAATGATATGACGTGACCTCTTGTTGCAACTGGGACTAAATAGGGCGTTTCTATTTTGCCATGTGCCGTTTTGATAATTCCTGCTCTTGCTTTGCTCTTTTTGTCTTTTACTAGGACTTGAAATTGGAATTGTTTTGACATTAATAAGAATTATAGGAAAGCTATTTTAAATCTTGGTAAAGTGGATATTAATTATCTTCTCTACATGCACCATCGAGGCAACCATTTTCACAATTATTTACTTGTGTGCCTTGTACATAATTGCCGCTGCCTGCTGGACTTTCATAACACCACATCTCGTTAACTTGCTCTGCTGAACCAGTGCATTCATCATATACCTTTGTAGAAATGCCTGCTTCATTTGTGTAAGTTACACTTCCTTTAATATAAACATCATTGGGTTTATCATTCACATCTGAGTCTACACATGTTTTTACAATACACTTTCCGTTCATCCAAGTACCAGTGCATTGAGCTTTTTCAAGTTCAGTATTCTCTTGTTCAATACGCGCATTTTCTTGTTCAATACGCGCATTTTCTTGTTCAAT
>CAYJRP010000026.1:5875-9706 GCA_964372675.1 Candidatus Woesearchaeota archaeon
TCTTGTTCAATACGCGCATTTTCTTGTTCAATACGCGCATTTTCTTGTTCAATTTGCATTTTTTGCTGGTTTAATTCATCAATTTTGGAGTTTTGCCAAAAGTAAATTCCTCCGCCTATAAGAATAACTATAATTATTATCAAGACTATATTCATAGTATTGCCTCTTTTATTTTTCATAGAATTCTTAGCATTTGTATTTATTTAAACCTTCTTACATATAATTTAAGACATATAGTTTTTTAAACGTATTTTTATTGGTTTAATTATGGTTTTATTTGTTAATTTGGTCAGACCAAAATTCTATTAAAGTATAATCTGCCTTTTCGGCATTAAGCATTCTCATTATTTCTTGCGATTTTTCTAACGGTATTATAAAAGCGGTTGGTGACAGCTGGTCTCCTCCAGCATCTGCAACTATTCCGTTGGAGCTATATTTCTTTTCTTTTCTTCCAAAAAGCCTTCTAATGATACGGTTTCTCTTAGTTACATCTTTTATTGGTTTTAGAGTAAATAAAATAAATCCTTTTAGGTCTTGCGGGTTTTCTTTATATTTTCCATAAAGTACAATGCCCTCGCTGATTATGCTTCTTTTTAATTTCCATTTGCTTAAGTTACCTACTTCAAATATTACTTTATTTTTTATTCCCTTTAATCTAAATTGCTCATTTGTGTATGATTTTTGAAATTTTATCAGTTGTTCTTGCAGTATTTTTTTTATTTCTTTTTCTTTTGTTTTTACGTTGAAAAATATATCTATATCGCTTTCTGCTGTTGCTTCGCCCCGCGCTGTTGAACCAAAAAGCACTATTTCTTCTGCTTCTATTTTAGGCATTACAAACGAGGCAAATGCTTGGGCATATGCAATTAAATTTTTAGGATTTAGTTTCATTTTAATAACTCCTTGAATATTTCTTTTAATTTTTGGAAACTTTCCAGAACTTCCTTAATTTTTTCTTTTGCAGGGCTTCCATAGACTAAGGAGTTCCTTTTTTCTTCAATATCATATATTATTCTGTAGATTTCTTCTTTTCTTTCAAACTTTACTGGAAGCTTTCTTTCTATTAAAGGATCTTTTTTTTGCTCAGGAGTTGGTCTTTTGAACCAATCATGCTTCAGAATTTTACCCATAGGTATTTTATTTGACTTATGGAGATAAAGTTCAAGAAGCTCAACTGCGCATGCGGAACAATGGAAACCCAAGGTAACTGGTCTTTTTTCTATTCCTTGATTGATGGCATCCTCTATTTCCTCTAAATGCTCTACAATTCTTTTCTCGTGTTCTTGAATTGAAGCCATAGTGTCTTTAGTATATTTTATTCCAATAACTGGTATAATTTAATCCTTATAAACTTTTTGGTATGTTTTATACCTCTTAAAGGTATAGATTATACCAGAATTGTAATGTTCTAATTAATACATATAGTTTTTTAAATGGGTTATCGCTGGTTTTGGAATGGGTTCGATTATTCCAGCAGTTGGAACTTATTTGCCTAGACGAATTTTGACTAATTATGATTTGGAGAAGATTGTTCATGCTTGCGGCGGTGAAACTAGTGATGAATGGATTGTAGATAAAACAGGCTTTCGAGAGCGCCTTGTAGCAGAAGAGAATGAAACTGTTGAGGAAATGATGGTCGCCGCCAGCTTAGATGCAATAAATAGGCTTAGGCACAAAGTGGCTCCAATTGAGCACATTATCGTTGCAACCAATACTGCAGAGCAACCATTTCCAAATGTTTCAGGACAAATACAAAATTGCTTAAGGATACAGAAGCCCGATTTCATAGATCCTAATGCATCTTTTGCCGACCCTTACGCTGGCTGCAGTGGAGTTAATATAGCTATGATGTATGCAGATTCTTTAATCAAGAGCGGTCAATTCCGCTCTGTTCTTGTAGTTGCTGGGGAAAAACTTACCTCTGTTACAGATTATGCTGACCGCACTACTTGCATTCTTTTCGGAGATGCAGCAAGCGCTTATTATCTTACTAGGCATGCGGGGTCTGGTGGATTTCATGGACATTCAGCTAGGGGAGATGGATCTCAAAGAGATTTAATTAGTTGCCCTACAAAAGAAAAAGTTACTTTATATGATGCTTTGCGTGCAATAGAAGCGGGAGGCATTCCAAAAAGAACTGTTGGCCGTACTCTTGTTATGGATGGTCCTAAAGTTTTGGTATATGTACATAAAGAATGGGACAATCTTATTAAAAATCTTAAAGGGAATAAGACTTTGAATCCTATGGGTTTAGATTTTGTCGATATAGACACTATAAGCCCACACACTTATAATTTGCGTGGATTTGAAAGACTTGAAAAAAGGTATCCCGGATTTTTGAAGAAATGCAGATTAAATAATGGTTTCCCTCAATTTATATGCAATACATCTACAGCATCTCAAGGAAAAATAGATCAAGATTTTGTGGAGAACGCTAAGTCAGGAGAAATTAAACTTAATCATGGATATGGGGCAGGTCTTGTTTCCTGCGCTAATCTATATGAGCAGCCTGATTTTGAACAGCTGGAATTATTAGTAGCATAAAAACCCTTAAAAAGATGGATTTTCTTTAGGCAACATGGACATGGAGAAATTGCATAAGGAAAGAAGAGAGATCGTTTCTATTACTGTGAAAGAGGACGGCAAAAAGGTTGTTGTTGCTGGATGGGTTTATGACCAGAGAGACCTGGGAAAAGTAAGATTTTTACTTCTTAGAGATATAACTGGAGAGATTCAAGTTACAGGTTTTAAAGGCGGAGTTTCTGAGGAAATTTTGGATAAGATGAATAAAACTTCTAGGGAAAGCGTTGTTGTTGTTCATGGAAAGGTTGTCAAGAATGCTAAGGCTCCCGGAGGACGCGAAATAATTCCTGAAAGCTTTGACGTAATTTCTGAAGCAGAGCAGCCAATTCCAATTGATGTTTCTGACTTTTCTAAAACAGAATTGCCTAAACGTTTGGATTATAGATTTTTAGATATGCATCGCAGGAGAACGCAGGCAATTTTCAAGATACAAAGCACAATTGCCATGGCTTTCAGAGAGCATTTTGCAAACCTCGGCTTTATAGAGATGCAGCCTCCGTGCATAATTGGAGCTGCTTCGGAAGGCGGAACAGATTTATTTGAAGTAAAGTATTTTGAAAAAAAAGCTTATCTTGCGCAAAGTCCTCAATTGTACAAGCAAATGCTTGCCTGCTCGATGGAAAAGACTTTTATGATAACACCTATTTGGAGAGCTGAAAAACATAATACTATAAGGCACATTAATGAAATCAGGCAGATGGATATTGAAGTTGCTTTTGTTGGGCAGATGGAAGTAATGAAAATGCAGGAAGAGGTTGTAAAACATATTGTTTCAGAGGTTATTAAGAAAAATAAATCTGAGCTGGAGTTGCTTGGCGTGAAACTCAAAGTTCCTGATGCAAAATACATTCATTACGATGATACTATTGAGCTGCTTAAGAAAAATAAAATTAAGATAGTTAAGGGATATGACTTGAGTCCTGAAGCTGAGAAGAAACTTGGAGAATTATTTCCAGACACTTTGGTTTTTGTACACTCATGGCCTGCTTCTTTAAAGCCATTTTATATTATGCCTAAGGACGGAAAGGAGAACGCGGAATACAGCGAGGGGTTTGATAGCATTTACAAAGGACTTGAACTTAGCTCAGGCGGACAGAGAATTCATATTCCAGATTTGTTAATTAAGAAAATCAAGAAGAAAGGACTGAAGCCTGAGAGTTTTAAGGATTATATTGATTCTTTCAGATATGGCGCTCCTTTTCATAGCGGCTGGAGTATGGGGTTGGAAAGAATGACTTTGATGATTTG
>CAYJRP010000027.1:0-9602 GCA_964372675.1 Candidatus Woesearchaeota archaeon
TAGTGTATAAATAACCAACAACACAGCTAATTACATACCAAAATAAAAAATTAAAAATAAAAATATAGAAATAGAGAAATGTTGTCGGATCAGTGGGATCAAAAATATCAGTAAAATTCTTATAAAACAAGGGCGCAAGAGAAGGAAATATTATTAGGATTAAATAAATACTCGGCACCACAGGAAAAATGAATATGGTGCCAATTAATGAAAGTGGCGTTGGGTTTATCCACCATGCTCGCACTATCAAACTTGTTAAAAAGAATAATGCAGAAAGAACTGGTAAAACAAATTTTCCTTTTGTTGGACTAAAAAATTTCTTTTTATTCATCAGTAGATTATAAATATTATACTTTAAAAAATTACTGGTTTTCCGCCAAGCCTTTCCTGTTTCTGATTTTTCTAATAACGTCTATTTGAAGTTCTCCCGGAAGCTTGTTGAAGTTTTGGTCCATCAAGCTTGAAATTCCTCTTCCCTCTGTTGAACTGCGCAAGTCATTGCTCCACCCAATCATTTCTGCTACAGGGATTTTTGCTTTAACCTGAACGTCTCCATGTTCTTGTTGAACATCTATTAAAACTCCGCGCTTGCTTGCTATTAGTCCTGTAACTGTTCCCATGAAGTCTAGAGGAGCTTCTACAAGGTGAGTTTGAATAGGCTCTAGGACAGCTGCTCCGCCTTTTTTCATTGCTTCAAACATTCCTAATCTTACTGCAGGATAAATTTGAGCAGGACCGCGATGCATGTGGTCAACGTGTAATTTTGCATCATGCAATACAAATTTGGTTTTCATTAATGGCTCTCTTGCTAAAGGTCCTGCGTCAATTACCAGTCTCCAGCCGTCAATTATTGATTCAATTACTTCACTCAATAAGACAAGGCCTCTTGTTCTGTCTTCGAATACGTTTCCCTTGTAAATATCTCTATAAGCGCGGGCTTCGTCGTTGCTTATTCCTAATTTGGAAAGCTTGGCCCAGATCTCCTCTGGCTTTTTCTTTAATCTTCCTTCTGGAATTTCCCCTCTTTCTATTGATTTGTAAACTTCCTCTTCTAAGGGCTCCATGCTTAAGAAGAAAATGTTGTGCCCATTTGGAGTTCGCGACTCAACTTCATCACTGTCTTTCATGACTGTTTCTCTATAAACAACGATAGGATTTCCTGTTTTGACTTCGAGACCCTTTTCGCTTTTTATTCTTCCTTCTATGATCTCTAGATGCAACTCGCCCATACCCGAGATAAGATTCTCTCCTGTTTCTTCATTAATCTCAATTTTTATGCTTGGGTCTTCTTTTCCTACTTTTCGCAGAACTTCAATTAACTTAGGCAAGTCTTGAGGCTTTGTTACTTCAATAGACTTAGTGATAACTGGCTGAAATATGTGTTTTATTTCTTCAAAAGGAGTTTGTTCGTTAACTGTTACAGTTTCTCCAACGTCAACATTTAAACCAGAAATAGCGAGTACATTACCTGCTGGAACTCTTTCTAGTTGTTCTGGTTTAATTCCATTATAAACTAAAACTTGTTGAACTCTGTATTTTCGCTTGGCGTTATTGCAGTAAACTTCCATACCATTTACAATTGTTCCCGAGTATAATCGGCCTGCTGAAATTTCTTTTCCTGATTTAGGATCAATGACTATTCTTGTTATGACAAAAGCGATTTCACCATTCCTATTGCAATTGATTAAATCTTCTCCAAACTTGCTGTTAATGTCTCCGCGCCATATTTTTGGGATTCTGTATTTTTGAGCTTCCAATGGGTTAGGCAAATGCTTTACAGCCATGTCAAGAATAACTTCGTTTAGGGGGGCGTTTTTCCAGACCCACTTTTTTCTCTCGTTTTCATCCATTTCATAAATCTGATAAATATCTTTGAAGCTGACTCCTTTCTTCTTCATAAATGGCAAAGAGAGGGCCCAGTTTTCCCTTGCAGAGCCAAAAGCAACGCTTCCATCATTGACGTTTACCTTCCATTTTTCTTTAAATTCATCTTCTGCAATCTGCATTATTAAATTATTAAAGTCATGAATTAATTTTATAAAACGCTCCTGCATTTGCTCCGGGGTTACCTTAAGCTCTTTTATCAAGCGATCAACTTTGTTAATGAACAAGACTGGTTTAACTCTCTCTCTTAAGGCTTGCTTCAAGACTGTTTCTGTCTGAGGCATTATTCCTTCTACGGCACAGATTAAAACGAAAGTGCCGTCGATTGCCCTCATTGCTCTTGTTACATTTCCGCCAAAGTCAACGTGCCCTGGCGTGTCAATTAAATTAATCAAGTATTCCTGGCCTTGGAACTCGTGAGCCATAGATACATTTGCAGCGTCTACTGTCATAAGTCTTTCCTGCTCGTCTTTATGCTGCCAGGTTGTCATGCCTTCATCCAAGTCTCCTGCAGCTTTTTCAGACATCATTCCTGCTGCTGCTAAAAGCACGTCGGTAAAAGCAGTGTTGTGGATTACCATTCCTTCTGCTATAAAATTGTGGTTTTCTGGAACGGTAAAATCATAAACAACATCTTCGTAGGATGACTCTATTTTACTTACTTGTATATAGGCTAATTCGTGAGATTGATAGTCTTTAATTTTTTTATTAATCATCATGACTTGATTGCCTACCTTAATTGTATCGCAAACGGTGCTTCCAGAGACTTTTGCAACTAAGTCGCGTAATCTTGCAGTCTTTTCATTTAATCCGAATCCTATTTCCTTTTCAAAATTAATTGCAGAAAGGCCACTTATAGAAATAGTATTATCTTTTTCTTTTATTGAAACGCAGCCAAATCTTAAAAGCAATAAATGCAGGTCTTCAATCATCTTACTACTTGCAGAACTGATTGTTACAGCTCTTCTTGATTTTTCCACGCATCCATCGGTATCAAAATAACCTCTTAATAATTTAGATATTAGATTATTATACGATCTCCAAACAAAATCTGATATTTTGATATTGTGCGACTTTTGTTTTAAGGGATAATCAAATAGACTATTGAGAATCTGAACAAAAGTTAAGTTATCCGTATGAATTTCAGGTGTTCTATCTGGTCTGGCTACTCTTCTTGTTTTTATGCCTAAGGATTTGCAAATATCTATAACTCTCTCTGCTAATTGTTCTTTCCCAGCTATGAATTTTCTGCAAGAGCCATCACCGATGAATAATCCGGCAAGGTAGAATAATTCATTAAATTCTTCGGCATTTTTTGGAAGTTTCATTGAACTTGCATTTTGTCCATGTTGTTTGCCTGTTCTATAATAAATAGATTCAATTTTATTGTAGATGGTGTCAACTTGTATACTCAACAGTTTAGCAACTTCCAATAAGTCTGCTATATTGTACCTATTTTTTCTAATGCCATCATGAAATGATCTTGGATTTATGGATAGTTTTATCCGGTGTAATCCGTATTTTAAAATATTTTCTTTTAATGCCTGTGAGAATTCTTTTTCTAAGTTAATATAAAAATTCTTTTTAGATAGGCTCTCAATTATTTCTTTTTTAATGTTCAAATTGGAGTCTATCTTCAACCTTCTTCCACAGACTACCCTGTCATCTAACCTCAAATCTTTTGCTTCGACATATTCAAATCCATTCCTATAAGCCAAATACTTATGTTCTGGGGTGGTTGTTATTTCAAACCCATTTCTTAGCTTAATTTTTATTGTAGTCCCGCCTTTTATTCTCCATGCGTGTTTAATTTGTTTTAATTCAATGTTTCCAGTTTCTTTATTTAAAGAAAATATTTCCATCTTATCTTTAGGATTGAAAACTGTGTGGTTTTCATTTTCTGTGTGAAGATATCCATTGCTCATCACTTCCTCAAATATTTCCCTTGCGGTCTTCACAGAACCATCAGCCAGCATAACTTTTGAATCTCCGCCAATACACTTGCCATGGTGAATGTGCGCGCTTGTAGCTACGTTTCTTATGTTCTTCTGGCTGTTAGTCAGCCTTTGGATTTTGCTTAAATTTGTTTCTTTTTCTACCATTTTGTCTTCTCTAAATTTATTAAAAATTGAGAATAAAGACATTTAAGAAAGATGGTTTTTAAAGCTTTTTAATTAAGTTTTTATATTAAACAATTATCCCTAAATCAATGGACAGGTATTTATTCCAGTATTGCCAGAAAATAGTGGTCTTATCAAAGGACAAAAAGAAAGTTCTTCTATGTAAAAGGAAAGCAGAAGCCGATTATGACGGGGCATTTTCTTTCATTGGAGGTAAAATGGAAACCTCTGACAGCGATCTGCTTGCAGGATTAAAAAGAGAGAAAAATGAAGAAGTTGGGGAAGGCTTCAAAATTAAAATTTATCTTGGTTTTTCATCAAATCTTTTTTTCAGAAAAAAAGATGGAAACTCGATGATTCTTCCGCATTATCTTGCAATTTATGAAAGCGGAGAAATTAATCTCAATGAAGAATACTCAGAATATAAGTGGGTAAGCCTAGACAAATTAAAATTTTTTGAGCCAAAAATCCCAAGCATTCCGCAAACAATGGAAGAAATTATAAAATTAGAATCAATTGCAAAACCAGAAGATTTTATTTTAATATAAAAATATTAATAAATTATCTTGCTTTATAGTCTTCTTTTAATAAACCATATCTCTGTTCATCATGCACTTTTCCATCTGCCTTGGATTTTTTAGCTTGTCTTTTAGTTCCTTCTAATCTAAAGCCAATTTTTTCTAACAACTTTTCAGATGACAGGTTTCCAACAAAAACCTCGGCTTCTAATCTTCTAAGTTTTAATCTATTAAATGCAAAGTCTACAACGGCTTGAAGGGCTTCTGTGCCGTAACCATTTCCCCAATATAGTTTGCCAATCCAATAGCCTAATGTGCCTGTTCCTTGAGTCTTGTTTATTGATTGAAGACCAATGCCCCCAATTATCTTACCTTCCGCCCTCAATTCTATTCCAAAATTATAGTCTTTCTCTTTTTTCTTCCAGTTTTTTGTACTATCTCTTATCCAATTCTTTGCATCCCTCAATGTATATGGATGAGGCACCATTAAGAGCCATTTAGCTACATCTAAATTATTAATATTTTCTCTTAGGCTTTCTGCATCAGAGTTTCTTAATGGCCGCAAAATAAGTCTTTTTGTTATTAATTCCATTTTAATTTATAAGAATTTAGACTTAATAACTTTATCTTGCTGAATCCGCGGACTTTTCAGCTTCATTTCTTTTTGTCATGGCATAGCTTTCCATGTTGCCATCAGAAGCCATGATTATCTCATTTGCCAGGGACTCGGACATTTTCTTCTTTTTTCCAAAGCATTTTTGATATGCGCCCTGAACAATCCATCTTATCGCTAGATTAATTCTTCTTGATGGGGAGACGTCAACTGCTTGAGGATATCTTGCTCCGCCGTATTCAATGACAGTTATTTCATCTCTTGGCGAGCATTTTTCAATTGCAGTTATTAAAACTTGAACAGGATTTATTTTCTTTCTTTCTTGGATAATTTTAAGAGCATCCAGAACAATTTGCATGTTGTTTGAATATTTTCCAGAAGCGTGGCCCGTGATTATTTTATGCTTCTTTCCTATATGCCCTGGTACTCCAACTCTATTTGCAAACCTTTCAACAATTGGAATTTTCTGCTGTGAGAACTTTCCTATATTTCTTCCCTGAGATTTTAGAATCATTCTGCCCTCAAGATTTATGTAAGGCGCCAGAGTAATGTCTGCAACTTTCACTTCATCCATGTCGTATAAGTCAAATATTTTGAAACTCATTTTCTTTCTCTTGCTCCATAGTCTTTTGACATTGTAACAATATCTGTTCCGTCTTTGGATGTTTCAGCCCTGCTTATTTTTCCGACTGGTAAGTATTTTCCTGAAACATCATATCCTGAATGAGTATGAGTTACTATCCCTTCTGTTATTTGGTCTCCATCTATACTTATTACTTTAACTTCTCTGCGCGAGCCAACCCACAAATCCATTCTATGCCTAATAATTTCTCTTTCCATTTTATCTTCTTCCTTTCTCGATTTTGCCTTTGACTAATAGTCTTAGAGGCTGATCATTTACTTTGATTACTCTGTACCTAATTCCTGGAATGTCCCCCTTTGTTCTTCCCTGCTTTCCACCGATTCTTTCTATAATCACTTCATCGTGCTCATCAATGAATCTTTGAGCCAGATTGCCTGGAATAAATGCGCCGACTTGAACTGCGTTTTTTATAAGCTGAACTTTGCAGCATTTTCTCATTGCGGAGTTTGGCTGCTTTGCTTCTTTTTCGAATTTTGAAATGACTATGCCTTTTGCTTGAGAGGCTTTTCCCAAAGGATCGGATTTCACTCTAAGCTGGAGCTTTCGTGACTTGTAAACTTTGTCGCTCCATTTATACTTTTTCCTATTCTTCATGAATTTTTTAGCGTTGAATAAACCCATGAGATGTTTTAAGAAATGCGGTTTAAAAACGTTGCTATAGCGTTTTTAACTCATTAAATTCTTGCGAATTTAAGATTTACGAAGCCTTCGATTTAGCTTAAGATTTAAAGAGGGATATTATTTTGCTCGTGATATTTCCTTGCTGCTGCTTCTCTTAATGCTGATATCGCAACTACAGCATCCGTGTATTCTCTAAGCTGCCTTATATCTAATCCAGGTCTTATGTTTGATAAGACAGTTACTTTGGCTTCATAAATTTTATGAGATAATTTTTCCAAGTCTCCGATTAAAGCTCCTATTGCCTCCCCTTAAATGCAGGGTTTCCCTGGTTCTTACAAACTCTTTTACCATATAAATCACAAGAAATGGTGCTTATTTAATGATTTCTATAAAAACGAGAACCCTTAGATAATTACTACTCCTTTAGGTAACATAGATTTTTATATGCTTTAAATTGAGTAATTTTATGATTTATAAGATGGCCGGGTTTACTGTTAAGAAAACTAAGGTTGATGAGTGCGAGAAAGCTATCAAAGAGTTTGTGCACACTGTTCGGGCAAGAGAGCCCGGAACAGTTTTATATGAGTCTTTTGCTGAAAAAGATGGTGTTACTTTCCAGCATTTTATGGTTTTCAAAGACAAGAGAGCAGAAGAGCTTCATGCCGGAACAGATTATGTCAAGAAATTTACAGGAATTTTATATCCAAATTGCTCCAAGAAGCCAGTGTTTAATGAACTTAGTTTAGTTAGTTCTAGTAGAATGATGAAGAGATAATTAATAAAATAAGATTATTCCTTGTAAATATTATCCCCTCTTAAAAGTTGTTTAATTTTCTAGCAAAAGTTTAAATGCCAATTCTAAAGTTATTTCAGCAACAGACTAAACAATCTTCAGCGCTTTGCCGAAATAAGCTTCTATGATTTTATTGAGCTCTTCTAGGCGGACTTTGTTTCTGCCTATTAATGTCGCTGCGCGGGTTCTTGAGCCTGCTGTGAGGATGTACATTCCATCTTTGAACTCCAGTGAGACGAAGTCCACTGGCGAAACTATTGATTCAATGAATCTTTGAATGTCTCTTAATGTATCGGAAACGTCCTTGATTATTCTTACTCTTTTCTGGAGCTGCTCCGAAATAATTCTTATATTTCTTCCTCCAGGACCTAGTGCCTGCGAGATGAATTGAGGATGCACTGCAAAATAAATTGTTCCATTGTAAACAAAACACTTTCTTGCTCTGACTCTGGACACCTGGTCAAGAATGTTTATGTAGCGCATTGTCTGCATGTCTATCGTCGCCATTGTATGTTTATGATTTGCGAAATAAGTTTATAAAACCTTCTATACAGAGTTATAATCTTTATCTAAACTTTACTATAATTATTGCACAATATAAGAAATATTATCATCCATGCACAAGTCTTTCAGAATTTTTATGGCAGATGACAAGAAATACGCCCCAGAAGGCTTGCCAATAATCTCTCCTGGAACAATGGAACGCCATTTAGCAGAAAACCACATTCCAGAATCAGATTCTAGAGCAAAAAGAAGAGGGCCTGGAAACATGAATGTTTTACTTAGGAATGAAAAACCCTGAAATATTAGAAAGTCTTTTATTGAGTTTCTGGTTATTATCTGATTGCCGAAAGTATTGTACAAATAGGCTGTTTTTTGTATCTCATTCTATATAAGGGTAAATATTTAAGTCTTTATTGAACCCCAAAAGCCCAGTGAAACTCCCTATGCCAAGAGCGTAGGGCATCATATAGAATTAACAAATACAGAAATATTTTGGAGTCTTAGTGGTGTGAAGATTTGATGCTCCTGTCCAAAAGCGTTATATGCTAACTTAAAGCTTTATCCATAAGGCAAGACCTTAGGGTATACGCTAAAATAAATGAAAGAAATATATTTTACATCCCGATGTACTTAATATACAATGGAAAAACACTTTTGTTACAGCCCGTGTGGGGCCATATATATTTTTATAATCTTTAATTTACCTAGATTAATATGATAAGGTGGTTGGAGAGGAACAATTTAATCAGCTTGATAATATCAATTATTATTGCAGGAGCAATATTTTATTTTTCTTCGTCTTCCTCAGGCGGTCTGGCATCATCCATAGGGTTCCCATTAAAAGCGGTAATCTATCACATCGGAATCTTTTTTTTATTTTGCTTTTTTTTAATGATTGCCCTTTCGAAAGGAAAAAGCAAGGACTGGCTGTTTTTCGCAATTATTTTTTCATTTTTTTATGGCCTAACAGATGAACTGCACCAGTTTTTTGTGCCAGGAAGACATGCAACTGTCAGAGATGTTCTTCTTGATAGCGTTGGAATTATTTTCGCGTCAATTAGCTACTATGTTTCTATTGTGTGGAGAAACGGCAAAAAGACATCGTCAAGTTAGAGTGATATGCAATGAGTTAAAGGACCATTAAGGTTTATAGAAGATTATATTCAATTAAAATCATTAATAATATCCTCGATAAATATTAAGATGCCTTCTGAAATAGGTCGGGATAATGTAAGCAATTAATTTATGAGAGATTATGTCTCGTTAAGTTGACAGTATCCGGCAAAAAGAAGATTTAATAAGGCATTAAAAATAGATTTTTGAAGGATAGAACATGGTAAGATTCAGGAATAAGGAAGAAATACTAGAAGATAAATTATTTAAAGAGTTTGAAGGGAAATCAAAATGCTCTTATCTTGCAAGGAACTGCGAGGGAGCATATTGCAGCAGGGGCTTACAAGAAGGGGAAAAACCCTCATTTTCGCGCCACGTAGTTTGTGATGTGATGTCTTTGCAGTTATGGTGCTTAGACCCAGAAAGATATCAGAAATGCATTTATTTTCAAGGAGAGTCTTTTCCTGTTTAAAAAAACCCAAACTTAAGATAAGCACAGAAATTTATATATAGTAGTAAAGCATGAATTTTTATGGATTATATAATACTTAATAATGCTGAATTGTTAAGGTTTCGTCGTAAAGAAGAGCTTCGTCTTAAAGAACACCTAGAATATGAGAAGTCTTTAGAAAGGCTACCTCCCGAGTTAAGAGACTTTTTAAGAACGATAGATAGAAACCCTCTCTGGAAAGGTATTTCCCAGCAATTATATCAAAAAAACAATGTGCCACTCCACACTAAAGTGTGGAGTTTGACTGGCACTTGTTTTTTGGATGCTCGAAGTGCTCCACAG
>CAYJRP010000028.1:0-9253 GCA_964372675.1 Candidatus Woesearchaeota archaeon
AGCGAGGATTTGACACCGCAGTGTCAAACCTTTAGGGCTGAGAGGATGTCAGATTTACTTTTTGAATTAGGTTATGACGGAGTTAATTTAGGAAATACTTCAACTGCCTATCAAAAAAGAAGGGAACTTATTGATGAAAAGGAAAGGAAGTTATATAACTTTTTTACAACTGATAAACCCCCTTTTGGTGTAGGTGGTGGGGTAAGCGGAAGACCATTAAGAGAATCTTCTTTAGAGCTTTCAAGCAAAGCTGTCGAGTATGTTAAGACGGGACCTCCTTCGCAGGAATTCCACGTCATAAGAACTGGTGGAATTGAAACTTTGGAGGATATTCAAGATTCTGAAAAAGCAGGAATTTCTTTGAATCAGTGGTTCACTGGCTATTTTGAAAACTTTGCAAGGCACGGACATGGTGTTTACAAAAGGCTTTTTGAGCAACCCTGAACAAAATCAAAACGTTAATTAACCTATATTCTTTATTATATATGATAAAATGAGATATAGACATGTGCCTTATCATATAAAGCGAAGGATTGTGTTTACAATAGCTGCTGTAATCCTTGTTGTTTTCTATTTGTTCAAGAATTATTCAATTCCTATAAACGCTATTACTGCAGCTGTTTTTATTGTATTTTTTTACACAATGGATCACTTGTTTGACATTAAATTCAAGCCAAGGCATTATTTCTTTGCATTATTTTTTGCCGTATTTGGGGCTTTACTTAGCTATTTGTATTTTACTTACCCCCAATATGATAAGATTCAGCACATCATAATTCCCATGATGTTCGGCTCGATTGTTTTTCATATGATGGTTCCTCTTAACTTGGCTCGCAAATGGAAGCTGGTTTTTGTCTTCTTTGTTGTAGTCGCTGCAGTTGGCTTGCATGAACTTGGAGAATACACCCTTGACCAATTTACTGACTTTAAACTGCAAGGCGTATACTTGAGAGATGAAACTGGTTTGGAAAAATATGAGGTCTTGCAGGAAAAGATTGATGATACCATGATAGACATGAGCTTTGGGACTTTGGGAGCTGCGATTTATGTTTTCTCTGTTGCTTGGTTTTTTAAAAAAAGAATGTAGATGAATTAGAACGCAAAGAATTATCAAAACCTAACCTTGCTTGTGAATCTCCTTTCTTCAAGGTAAAAATTATTCCGCCCTGCATCCTGACATTTTACTTAGATCATTGAAGTTCTTTAATCCATAGGAAGTTTCTTGGTTGATTATCCAGGCAGGAACGCCTCCTTCAGGGCATTGACTTGGAGTTTCGCATGAAATTATTGTGAGAAATTCTGATGCGCTTTCTCCGAAAAGCTCAAGCTGCTTGTCGCACAAAGGGCATGTTTCTGAAGTGTAAAATACGGCGCCTTTAAGAGTGAGGCATTGGGCAATCTTTGTTTTTTCATCTTCTCCAAGAACATAGCCGGTAGTTCTTGAAAACCAGTTCGCGAAGACGTACAGGCCGAAGATTAAGATAACTAAAATTCCAAATGTAAGGGCGGTTTTAGTGAACTGTTGCATTTAATAAACAAGAATTGCCAATATAAAAAGTTTTATAAAACATCATTTACACATATTAACATGATTATCGGATGGATTATTGGAGGGATAGTTGCCTTATTGGTTATAATCTTCATTTATTACTACAATAGGCTTGTTGTGCTCGACAATAGGATTGACAATTCTCTTTCACAAATAGATGTTCAGCTTAAGAAAAGAGCGGATTTAGTGCCTAACTTGATTGAAACAGTGAAGGGATATGCGAAGCATGAGAAAAGAATTATTGAGGATGTTACTAAAGCCAGGGCTGCACTTCTTAAGGCAGGGAATATAACTGCAAAGGCAAAAGCCGGCTCGCAGCTTGAGTCAGCATTGAAGTCTATTTTTGCCCTAGCTGAAGCTTATCCTGATTTGAAGGCGAATACAAACTTCTTGCAATTGCAGCAGGAACTTGCAGCTATCGAGGATAAAGTCGCTTATTCAAGGCAGTTTTATAACGATTCGATACTTACATTTAACAACACAGTGGAGTCTTTCCCTGGAAATATTTTCGCAGGAATGTTCGGCAAGAAGGAGAAGCCTTTCCTGGAGATTCCAGCTGAAGCACGAGCTTTGCCGAAAGTTAAGTTTGAGTAAATTATTAATGCATCAAAAGGATTATAAAGCCAGTAAATGAGCAATTTTTATGGTAAATGAAAAAGAATTGCTAAGTAAGTTATTGGTAGAATTACGTAACCCCTCTCTAAAATGGGCCATATATGACGGGCGTCAAACCTCATATAAAACTAAATTAAAAGATGGTTTTGAAGCTTATCTTTCAGACGCAAATACTCTTACAGTATACAGAAATGCAGATCTAGTTATGGTTTCTGATAAAAACAAAGATATAACTCCTTTATATGATTTTGTAAGAGATGAAGTAACTGGAGAGAGAAAAAGAAGAGATAACTTGGCTACACTTGCTGGTTTGGTTGAACAGCATAAGCTCATTTAGAAAGATTTGATAGAAAACAGCAAAACTTTATATATCCCGGACAATTAAAATAAATATGAAAAAGGTGAATTTGATTGTTGCATCTTTGTTCATTTTCTTAATAGTCTTTTCGGCATTTGCTTATGCGGCTGGGTCCTCTGGGAATTCAGATTCCCGCAGCGATGACGATGAGCCAAATGATGTTGACAATGATGTTAGGATGCAATGCGAGAATATGCCCACTATTGAGAGAAGAGTGAAATGCAGGCTTATGAACGAAGATGCCATCAAAAGAGCAGCGACACAGAGAAATATCACGGAAGTCCATGAGTCATGCAGGAATCTTAATGTTTCAAGCAAGGAGAATTGCAGAAGATTGTATAAGGAAACAAAGGAATGTTATGCAAAAAATGGGGCAGAAAAAACAAGGTGCTTTAAACTCAAGACAGGATTTGCAAAGTCTGCTGTTTCTGGGCAGGGAATTAACAAGGAAGCTGCCAGGAGTTATTTAGTTACCTTGCTGTATGAACTAGAGGAAAGAATTGAAGATAAAGTAGAAGATGGCATAATCACAGCAGATGAAGGGGCTGCTTTGATTGCTAAAATAGTTGAAATCAAGGAAAAAATAATGATGGGTGCTCCGGGGTCTGAAATCAGGCCATTGATACAGGAATTAAAGAGATTGTGGATGCAGACATTTAGGCCTGTTCCATCAAATGCAGGAAACCAGACAACTGGAGGAAATGAGACTAACTCAACACAATGAAAAACAAAGCACTAATTTGGATAATTGTAGCGGTTGTTGTTATAATTGCTATTGTTGCAACGGTAAATAATAATCAATCTGACATCGGTGATACCGGCGGAACCGGAACAGAATCTGGAACAGGCGGGCAGGAAACTTACACTGATTTTGACGCTGGCGGAGATGAATCTGTCTTTGGCGAGATTGATGATAATATCGGCGCGCTTGGCTAACTCCAAGAATTTATAAACTGTTTTTTATACATTTAAGTATGGTTCAGAGAATATCTTTTGAGGACGAGATTAGCAAGAATAAGATAAAATCTTTTTTCTTAATTCTAATTATAGCTGTTTTCTTTGTTGTTTTGGGATATGTTATTGCCTTGCTAATTGACCCGTCCTATTTCTTCGTAATTATGATATTTTCCATTATTTTCTCGCTGTCTTATACTCTGATTAGTTATTATAACTCTCATAAGATTGCTGTTGCTTCTGTGGGGGCTAAACCTGCTTCACATGCTCATCATAAAATGTTTTTTGATGCTGTTGAAAACATGACTCTTGCTTCTGGATTGCCTATGCCGAAGCTTTATGTGATGCCGTCTTCGCAGATAAATGCTTTTGCCTCCGGGCGCAATCCGCAAAATGCTATCATTTGTGTGACAACTGGCGCTTTGGAAAAACTGAACAAGCAGGAGCTTGAAGGTGTTTTGGCGCATGAGATGTCACACATTGCAAACTTTGATGTTCGATTTATGACTCTTGCTGCCGTGATGATTGGAATGATTTCAATTATTGCTGAAATATTCTTGAGGAGCTTGTGGATCGGAGGCCATTCTGGAGGTAACAATAGTGGGCGTGGCGGAGGAAGAGGCAGTGCTGTTTTAATGGTAATTGGTATTTTGTTCGCAGTTCTTGCCCCTATTGCTGCTAACTTGGTTGCCCTTGCAATCTCGCGAAAACGCGAGTTTGGAGCAGATGCTACCGGAGTTAAATTCACTCGATATCCTGCCGGACTTGCAAATGCCTTGCGGAAAATTAAAGGCGAACATGTGTCAGAGCAGGAAAAGCACAGATTTCCTAAGGCTGTTGCTCCATTGTTCATTGCTGACCCTTATAGAAAAAAATTCAGGGATTTGTTTGCCACGCATCCGCCTATTGAATTGAGAATTCAAAAGCTTGGGGCTATGTAACTTTAGGACGTGACTTCTCTTTTTCTTTCATAAGATATTCACTAGTTGTGGCTATAATATATTCGTCTCTTAATTTTTCCATTATTACTTCAGCATTTTCATTTCCATCGTAATCTCTGTAGGCATCAAGAGCCCCATTTAGTTCCTTAGGCGCATAGTGGGCCATATGGCCTAAAAATGGCCATGGTTGAACCTCAAATTCTTTTAATCTTGCTTTTAAATATCCAATTCCTGGTCGTGTTGGAATTTTTGCTAGTAACTCTTGCTTTCTTTTCAGTATCTCCTCTTCTGTAAGCCTTAGAAATTCTTCTATTTTATGCATCCTCTTGCAAGAATAATATCCTCTATAAAGATTTAGATTATTTAAGCAGTATAATAAAATTTAGGAAAGATTTATATATTCTAGGCTCTTAGTTAAGTTATGATGGCAGACCTACATACAGTTGGTGAGATTTCAATTAAATGTAAGGCTGCTAAAATTATTTTTTCTTGCTGATTTTGGCCCTTCTTTTTTCCTTTTGTCCATGGCATACCCGCGCACCTATACAGTCTATGACGAAAATCAATTAATTCAGCTGGCCCAGCAGTCCTGCGTTGCGGCTATAAGAAAAGCTAATTTCCCCTACGAATTTAAAGTTGAAATTGAGTCATTTATCTATAGGAATGCCCTTCCAGACTGCGGAAAGGTCCCTCCGTGCTGCTTGAAAGCACATATGGTTAAGAAAGCCAAAGAAATGAAATTTTATGAGAAAATTCCGCTGATAAAGAAGTTGTTCAAGTCAAGAAAACATAACGGGTATTATCTAGACAGCGGAGAGCTTGTTAAACTCTAGATTTTCAATTATTTCTTTTATCTGCCCCAGATGACTTATAATAAAGTCAGGATGCTGCTTCATAATGTCTTTTCTTTTTGACCAAGATGCTTTATTGGAAACAGCTATATGGTAGCATCCTATTTTTTTGGAAACTAAGATATCCATTGCCCTGTCGCCTACATAGACTATCTGCTCTGGAGAAACATTGTATTTCTTCATAATTATTCTCATCCCATCTATTTTGTTTTTGCAATTGTCACAACCGTAAACTTCAATAAAGAAATTAGCTTTTAATGACTTGAGCGATGCTGTGATAAACTTTGAATTATTATTTGACAAAATAACTTTTCTCTTGTCAATTTCCTTCAATTTGTAGAGGTTCTTGCAGGGCTTTACTTTTTTATGATTCTTTTGATAATCTTGATGAATAAGTTCTGTAAGATCTTTAACCATATATTTTTTCACTCCTGCAAGCTCCAAGAAGCCATACAATGGCTTGTCTCCAAATTTTTTGACCAGGCCTTTGCTTAAGTCATAATTTAGCCTCAAGAGGTGCTTTTTTACTGCTCCTAAAACCAAAGCTCTTGTATCAGCCAGCGTGCCGTCAAAGTCAAAGACAACAAGTTTTATTGCATCTCCATTGCTTGGCTTAAAAATGCTTTTGAAATAACTGCTCATGCAGGTATTTTAATCAATCTAGCAATTTAAATCTGTTGGATAATCAGCAAATCTAGCAATTAGCTCTAAAAAGATGTCACATCTTTTTATTGAATCTGTCTAGAAACTCTTTATATTCACTTCTGTCTCTTACTCTTGTCACAACCCAAGTGTCTCCGGAGCCGGCTTTTTCAGTGGTTATTGTGCTTGCCACTTTCCTGTGCATTGAGTCTGACATTAGGACTTTGCCGCCTAAAGTGAATGCGATTCTTTTTGCCCCGCTTATCAAGCTTCCAAGAGTTGCAAACTTGAAGTGCCCGTCTTTTATTTCACTTATTATCTCCCCGCCATTAACTCCGATGCCATAATTTATTTTTTCTCTGTACATCCTGTTGTGCCTATTCAGGATTTCGTCTATTTTTTGGGCTGTTTTAACTGCAGTAACTTCATTGTTATCCTGCTTCGTTAACAGCTTTGAGAATAATATTATTTTGTTTTCTCCTTCAACGTAGATTTTTGCTCCTGTTGCAGATGCCTCAGACAAGGCTTTGTTTATTGTTTCATTTACTTGCGGCACGCTAAGCGCTTGCGCCCGGATGACTATGGCAGATGCGTTTTCTTTTGTTCCCTGCTGAATTGAAGTTGCAGGCATTATAGGGCTGTTGTTTTGAACAACAGGTCTTGGCTGAAAGCTCATCAGGCTCTGCAGTGATTGGCTTTGCGAGTTTTGCGGCGTTAGAGTTCTGCTTATGCCCTTTCTTTTGAATATGAAAAGAACAATTATTAAGATTAAAAGCACTGCGGCCAATATCTGGACGACCGGGCTCCCAACTGCTGCTCCCAGACCTTCTTTCACATCCACGACTTTTACAGCATTTCCAGTTAGGAAAGTATTTCCTAAAATTTCCTGGGCCGCTCCTTCAGTAAAGCTTATTTGATAATTTCCTTCTGGGGCATAAAGATTGTATTTTTGTGCTTCTCCAACTTCCAACTCCAGCTGTTTTTCTTCTGTGTTTGAGCCGATAGATATTTGTATCGCTCCGGTGTAATGAACATTTCCAACATTTGTTACAGTAAGAGTTTTATTTATAAGGCTTGCCTGTATTTTTTTTACTTCCTTGACATAAAATAATTTTGTTTTTTCATATCCTCCAAGGGTTGCTTTTATTTTCCAATATCCTGGCGTATCGCTGGTAGCGAATTGTATTCTTTGCTTCACATCTGATTTTACTGTTCTTTCCCCGTAGATTACATCTTCTGGACCATAAATGACGATGCTGATGTCCCGTTGCAAGGGATATCCTGCCTGGTCATGAGCTGTTACCCTATAAACTAGCTCATCTCCTGCTTCAATCTTTTCTGAGCTTGCTGAAATTTTTAATTCGGTTAAGACAGAGGCAACATTTAATTCTTTGATTATGTTGCCATCATTTAAAATTTTTCCTGAACGGTCCACGTCGTAAACTCTTATTGTTACGCTATGGGCGCCTGACTTTGCATTTGATGGGATTTGAAAGTTTAAGTTGATATTTCCGTCTATGACACTTCCTGATTTGTACAAATTCAAGGAAATTATTGAGGCTTCAACGAACCCATCGACTTGCGAGCCGCTTTCTTTTACTGCTGTTCCAGTTAATGCTGCTGTGCTTGATGGATTGTAATTTTGAAGGTCTAAATTCGCATCAATTGCCAGGTTTTTAGATAACTTGAAAGAATCGCTTGATTCTGACTCTAAACCGTAAGTCATCACAACATAGCAATCTGCTATTATTTCGGTCAGTGATAAATCGACAAGAAGGGTCCCAACATTAACTTGCTGTTCCTGGCCTGCTGCTAGGTTATAGTAATTATTGAATATATTGGAACTCACAGAACCGCAGGTTATATCTCCTATGAGATGTGACGCAGAAGCTGTGTTGGGAATTAGATTAACTTGCAAGTTTAACTCATCCCCATAGTTGTAAGTTGGATTTACAGGGCCGATGAAAATTTCTGCTGATGCAAACGCGGTCATTAATAATGCTGCACTTAAGATTGCAAATATTAACCTCTTTTTCATGTGTAAAAATAGTTGTTGTGATATATAAAGCTTGTCTCACTTAACGATAATGTATAGTTATCATCAGTTTTATTATGTTGATTTGCTAGTTAATTTTGTTATTTGCTAAATACTTTATTAAAAATATTGTTTACCTGATAGGCATATGCTTATTGATTCATATGATCAGATTATAATTATGGGCCAGAAAATCTCTAAAAATCTCCAGATGACGTTAAGTAGACAATATCCTCGATAAATATTAAGATGTTTTTTGAAATAAGTTGGGATAATGCAGGAGATTAATCCTGGGGGGTTATACTTCGTTAAGATCACAATGTCGTATTGATGTTATTTGGGGAGTTACAATTGAGCCTTGAGGGCTTTTTCCTGCCCATATTTTATCTCATGCATAAGGTCAAGAAGAGAAGTTGTGTCCCTTTCCAATTTTCCAAGTGTCCTAAGCGCTGCTACTGCCAACTCTTCATGTTCTTCCTTTATCTTTCTTGCTCCTTCAACCCCGCAAAAAGACTGCACAGTTGCCTTGCTTGCTTCTTTTCTTTCTGGCATGCCAATCATTTGCCGCGGGCTTTTTTCGTTCAATCTATCATTCCAAATTTGGAAGGCAATTCCCAGATTATTTCCAAAATCACGAAGATATTCAATTTCTTTCTTTTTAGCGTCTCCCATAATTCCTCCGCTAACAGCCGCTGCCGCAAACAACGCACCTGTTTTTTGAGAATACATATCTATAACCTGCTCTAAACTGCGCAAATCTTTTTGCAGCACATCTCTTAACTGGCCATTAGACAGCAGATCAGAGGTGTTAGTCCATTCATATATCAATTTAGTCTTTCTATGCCCTGAGGAATATTCATTGAGTAACCCCATTGCTCTGGCGTTGACTGCGTTAAATGCAGCTATTATTGCCGGCGCTTCTCCGAATTGTTTATGCAGCGTCGGCCTGCCATGCCTAAGGTCTTCATTATCCATAGAAGGCAAATCGTCTAATACAAGGGTTGCGCAATGAGCTATTTCGTATACAGAGGCGATAGGTATGGCCTTTTCTACTGGGATGCCATATGCTTGGGATGATGCGACAGAAACCAACGCTCTAAGTCTCTTGCCTTCTGTAAGAATGGCTGAAGCTAGTGCGTCTGAAATATAGAGCTTTTTCCTAGAGACATAATCTTTTAGAAAATCCTCTATCTGATTCTTTACTGCCTTGAAATCCATTAATATTGCCTCTTTGCCTATATTCTTAAATCTTACTATCCTCAGATACTGTCAAGTTAGAGTGATATGTAAAAAGTTAAAGACCTTTAA
>CAYJRP010000029.1:0-9208 GCA_964372675.1 Candidatus Woesearchaeota archaeon
TGATGCACTTTATGATAAGCTTAAGAAACTAAAGAAGAATTAGTACGCAAAGCCCTTTTATAATAAAATTTAAATATGCGAGTTATTAGGTTTTGAAACCAAAGGAGGTCAAAAATGACAAGAGGACGCATGATTGAAGAGGAATCTGAAGACATTGGCGACAAAGACATGGATGATGATGACTCTGACGATGAGGAGGATGAAAGTGATGACGAGGAGTTTTAGGCAGGAATTATTTTGATTTATTTGCTTTTTAGAGACTTTTTGCTGATGGATTATTTGTGATTTGGATAATTAAGAAATATATCTTAAAATGGAACTTTGGGGTTGATTGACATAATTGAAGATTGCTGCATTAATGATTAAAAACTAATAATCCTGAAATCTTTGAGGTCTTGGAACCTCTCATCTTTTTCTTCCACATTTCTTATGAATGAATGCGGCGAGCCTTTTCTGCAGATTTCAGACATTTTTGCAACAGCTTCACTGTCGCCTTCTACAAATATCTCCATTCTTCCATCTTCCAGTTTTCTTACAAACCCTCTTACGTCAAGATCATCTGCATTATCTTTTATAAACCTATTAAAGAAAATCGGCTGTATTGAGCCTGTGATAAAAAATCTTACGCTCTTTTTCATTTTATAATGTGGATTTTTCAATTAATATATTTTTGCTATTGCCTTTATTGTTATTGGCTGACTATTTTATCAACGGCCTCTTCTTTTGGTTTTTCTGCAAAGCTCTCGTTTATTAGATTTAAGTGGGGCAGCTTATTCCACTCTAAGCCGACTGCTTTTGCGGATTGCTTGTCCATGTCCAATGGCTGACCTGCGATTACAAGGCCTAGGCTTGGCACGTCGATAATTGCAAAGTCAGGCATTTTGCACTTTAAAATGTCGTGCACTTGATACTTGAGAGCGTGTTTTGCGATTTTGTTCTTTGTTGAAGAGAAAAAGCCCTGATAGTGCTTTGCCGGAAATGCCCCAATCATATTATCCAGAGATGCTGATATTCCTAATTCTTCATGAGTGTTCAATTGGGGCATTGAGATTACAAAGCTGTTTAAGAGGATTTCGGGATATAAAATAGACTCAAACCTTAAAAAGTCGGGGCTTCTCATTTCTTTTGTCTCAGTGTAATTTAAATCAATTAAACCGATTCCGTATTTCTCAGCTATTTTCGAGTAGCCTTGAGATTCAAACAACTCTGCAGTGTCTGCGCCATCAACTCCTTCTGCAATTATCACCTCTGTCCCAGGATTCTTGTTTTCCATGCAAAACTTTATGACTGCTTCTAAGAACTCCGGCTTTGTTGATTTTTCAGGGAAGTCTTTTACTACATTAGGTTTTAGGATAATTCTTTCGTGTTTTTGGAGCCCTATGTCAAACTTGATTAACTTAAGAATTTTAGGAATTGTTTCTTGATAGGATTTTATTTTTACTGCTACTCCTTTGGCTGTCATGTTTGAATTAGAATTCAATGGGTTTTTAATTATTATTATAGTTTGAAATAGCAGTTTATTTTATTGAATTTTATACTAATTTTTCAAAATCTTCTCTGGATATCTTCAAATCTTTCTTTATTATTTTTAACAGTAGTCCTGGACCTATATCCTCTGCTGGGTGATTTGGAACTACTGTAGTTCTCCCATCCGAATGTCTAAAAAACATATGACTCCCTTCCTGCCTTATAAACTCAAAGCCTATGTTTCTAAGAATCTTCGCCAATTCTGTAGCTTTTAGATTGGGTAGTTTGGGCATTATACCTCTATTTTTCTTAAGCCTATGAATTTCTCTTTAATAGGGACTAGTTGAGGGGTGCACTTCAAATAAAGAATAATTGCCTCTTTTGTGCGCCTTACCAACTCATCTATGCTTTTGGCCTGCGTGTGGCATCCCGGGAGCTCGACTACTTCAGATATAAAATAACCTTCTTCGTCCTTTTCAATCAAAATGTTGAATTCTGCCATGATGTATCTGCTGTTCCTAAGTATTTAATTTTTTGCTTTGCTATAATTTTCCGGCTTCTTCGTGTCTGTCTATCTCATTGTTTACTATGGCAACTGTATGGGATGCGAAATATTCCTTTTTTCCTATTGACACTGGTGTCGAAATCTTCTTTAAACGCTTGAATTCCTTCCCAGGAAGGCCTCTGTGGTCTCCTAGAACGAAAATTGGGTTTTCTTTTATTTTCACGGTTCTAATATCCTCGCCTTTTGGGTCCAGGATATAAACATTTTTTCCTTCTTTGATTAATTCTTCCACTAACTTTAAGAGCGGTTTCTTTTCTATCCAATATCCTGGAAATATTTCGTTTTTTTTACCCTCGCGATATTTGTAAAGCATCTTTTTTATTACGCCTTCAATGTTTTTCTTGCTCAAATAGATTTTATCTATGCTTGTCTGACCTTCTGTTTCTGGAAATAACTCAAGATGCTTTACTGGGTCTGGCGGACCTGCGAACACCAGGTGAAGCTTGACATCTGTTCTCATTTTGTGGCTTAGAAAAAACGCGGCTATTACTGAGTGAATGGCAATATCCAGCCTTCCTGATTTCATCAAATCCTCTTGGATAAAGTTGCCTGCTGTTGGGGCTGTTCTACTATAGTAGATAAATTCTCTCATGATGGATTATGCAATGCCGGTATTAAAAAGCTTTCAGTTTATCACAAACTCTGCCCTGGCAACTATGTCGCCTTCTCTTGAGCTTCTGTAAATGCCTACTAGTCTTTCTTTGAGAAAGACTGCAAATACGCTTTCAGGAACCTTAGACTTTTCAGAAATATCTTTTTTCATTAAAGGCTTTCCTGTAAGCAAAGATTTAAGACTTTTTTCTTTGACTTGTATAGATGGCATAATTTGTTTTATTGCTTCTTCGGCTGGAACAATCATTTTTTTCAATTTTTCATCATTGCCTTTCTTGTATTCTTCTACTGCTGATTCAAATTCGTATAGACTTACCAGGGTGATCTCGTCAAATATTCCTGCTTGCACTCTTCTAAGCTCAAGCATATGCGCTCCGTATATTTTGTCTCCAAGATCGCTGCACAATTTCCTGATGTATGTGCCTGCTTGAACTTTTGCTATGAATAATACGTCTTTGCCGTCTTTTTCCAAAATCTCAAAACATTTTACTTCTCTTTCTCTTTCTGCCCTTTTTACCCTGCTTCTTACCGGAGGCAATTGAATTATTTTCCCGACAAATTTATTCATTTCTTTTTTGAGCGCTTTCTCATCAATGTCTTTATGCAGGCGCATTATGCCCACATAAGTTTTATCTTTGTGCATGAAGTAGTTGCTTAGCCTGCATGCCCTGCCAAGTAGGATGGGCAAGACTCCGGTCACTTGGGGATTTCTCTGATTTAAGATTAATCTTTACTCTAGAGTCCCCATATGACTTGTCTTATTAAGCCCCAATGATTTCCTAATATAATCAGTAACACTAAACGATGTTGGTCCACTAGGTTTATCTATGTTGATAATGCCCAGATTTAACAACTCATTTATTGGTTTTTCGTCTTTTGTTTTATTTAGATTTACATTTTTCACTGCATATGCCTCCTTTATCTTTTTTATAAGCGCTAAAAATTCTTTTCCTTCCTTGGTTATGCTAAAAACAAAGGGATATTTGCCATGAGATTCTACGAATCTTTTATATTGTTTTTTTCTAAGTGTATTTCTAATAGAATTGCCAAGATGGTCCATTTCTTTAACTAATTCTGGGGTGCTCATTTGCTCTTTTTCATTTAAAATAGTTAAATACTTTTCCATTGTCCTAGTAAAGCTGTGCTCTAAAAACCCAGAGAGAGCTTTATTGCATCTTCCTTCATGCAAATTGAATGGGATGAGGTTATAAGAAAAAAATGTTCTAAAAAATGGGTATAAATTACTCCAATTATCTATTATAAATCTGTCTCTCTTCGTTTCTACAAGCGAATATATTTTTGACCTCTGTAAAATGCCTTCAAACATCTCTTTTTCTTTTTGACTAAAACTTATAGTTATCCTATGAAGCCCGCCACCAGGTGCTTTATCTACGCTGCCTTCTGCACAAAGTAAACCATTTAAGGCATATAGTGAATTAACCTCATCCAAATCCTTAATTTTGTCAAAAATATGTCTAAAAATCAGCGAGACTATTGTTTTATCAATAACAATTCTTAAATTGCCTCTTTCAGAAGTGTGTAAACTGCATATAGAAATTGTTGGATAGAATTGCTCTTCTGTTAATTTTAGACTGGTTTTCCATTTTTGTTTTGCTTCTTGTTTATCTGCAGAATTATTGAACAACAACCTTGCTCTCCAAATATCCATAGGAATCCTAAAGATTTTTTCAAATTGCTCCATAACAAATTTATGCAGCCCTTCATCTTTATTTACAAAGAATAGCTTGGATTGATAATGCCCATCTCCGTGAATTAAGAAAAATAATTCTATTAATTCAGGTGTTACTTTGATAAATCTTGGTATCGTGACTGGGATCTTTCCTTTTTGGATTATTGTTATTAAACCATTTTCTCTAAATAATATAATAGCTTCTTTTTTTAAATCTGCTAAATCGATAATGTTCTCCAGCTCTCTGTTTTTTGGTTCAGTTGTTTTAATAACTTCAAATTTTATTATCTCGTGATTGGATATGCCCAAAACATCAATGACTTCTTTGAGAATATAAAAATCCCCCCACTTGCCTATTTGGGAGATAAACTCAAACTTCTTATTCTCTTTGATTGCTCTAAAAATAACAAAGTTTCCTTCGGATATGTTTGTCATATGTCTTTTTTCGGCTAAAAGGGTGGCGGAGGCATTTTTGGAAGTATTGTTTATTTGTGTTTGAAAAGAAGTTAATATCTTTTCACTTTTGTATAAATTGGCAAACTCTTTATTTGAGATTATCTGATTATTATAAATATTAAATCCTTCTAAATTTATTTGTGTCAACATCTTATTATTTTATTTTGTCTTTTAGGTACTCCTGCAGAATCTCACTTAATTTTTTACCTACCTTTTCTCCTTTGGCCTTGCAATAGCCGGTGAACTTTCTCCAAATTTCTTCATCTAATCCCTTAACTAATTTGTTCCCCATTGTTGTTTATATAAATATATACTAAGATAAACTTATATTTAAATGTTTTGCTCTACAATTAGGGAATGTGGTTTGTCTATGTTTATTACCCCCATATTAAGAAGCTCTTGGATTGTTTTATTTACCATTTTATCTACATTAGCTTGTCTAGAATATCTTTATAATATTTTGGGGCTATATAATATCCTTCTTCGATTAGTTTATTAACTAACTTTATAGATTCTATTCTCGTAATTATCTTCTTCTTAACTGCTGTGAAAATAACTGTTGTTGTCCTTAGTGTATTAATTCTTAATTGGGCAGCCGCCTTTATTGCATGAGCATCATCTATGATTAGTCCTTCCTTTAATTCTGAAGCAAGACTTATGGCTGAGTTCTCTCCATCTCCTAACCCTAGAGGCAGAACCACATTTGGGTCTTTTATAATAATTATCCTGTCTTGAATTGCTATATTTATTGCTTTTGAGTCAGGTTTTCCGCCTACAAGCAGTTCATCCTTGATCTTGCTAGTTATTTTAACTTTACCATAAAGCTCTTTTAATAGATATAATGAGTTTATCTTTGCAAGAAATATTATTGGCGAAGTATTTGAAATCATTCTAAAAGAGCTAGATCTTTTTCTAAGTCCTCTTTATTATATCCTGTCCAATCCACATTTTTTTCTTTTAGTATGTCAAGTATTTCCCATATTGAAACTCCGCATTCTGCTGCTGCTTTACCTACTGATAGATTATGTTCTTTAATTTCTTCAATACAATTCTCAACTTTCCATTCCTGCACTGCATTGGCCAATAATCTTCTTATGGCCTCACTCCTATCCGTATGCCATCTTTTTTCTATCTTTAATAGATCTTTTTGCATGCCCTTATCAAATCTTACAGATATTGTGTCAGCCATTTTATGTATACAATATAATACAACGCTTACATATTTAAATCTTTCCTTTTAAGTACTTGATTCTTAAACTTTCTGGAAAACGCTCGATAGCATAACGAAGAGTTGTTCTTGGATGGATTTTGGTTTCATGTTATTCTTTTTATAAACCAATTAAATGTTTGTATAAAGTCTCCCTTGAATTTTTCTGGATTGAACTTTATCATCTCTTTTATTTTGTCTAATTTTATCCATTCTAATTTGTCTACACCTTCTTTATCATAATCTCGTATTTTGCCATCATAAATTACCTGATAAATCTTTGCAAATCCGCTCACTTTTTCTGCCATAGGGTTAATTTTCCCAATATCTTTTATCTGGACATTGACTAAATTTAATTCTTCTTTTAATCCTCGCAATGCAGCATTATAATAAGATTCGCCAGATTGCACATGTTCCCCGCATGAAAAATCAAACTTTCCAGGAAACAATCTTCTATTCATTGATCTCTTGGGCAACAATAATTCATTTTTTGAATTTATAATAAATATGTTAACATATCTTAAAAATTTATTTTTATAAATATCTGCCGGCAAGTTTCCTCTTTCGGCCACTCCGATGACTTTATCATTCTTATCAACAATATCTAAATATTCTTCCATTATATTTCACCTTTCAAATACTTTTTTCTTAAATGCTCTGGAAAACGTTCTATTGAATATCTTAGCGTGGTTCTAGGTATTTGCTCGTAGTTTTGTTTCAGAAAATTTTCTAGGACTTTTTGATTTCTTTTTCCTATTTCTCTTAACATCCAGCCTGTTGCTTTATGGATTAAATCGTGCTTGTCTTTCATCAGAAGTTTTGAGATTTTTAAGGTGTCTTGAAATTGGTTGTTTTTTATGAAAGCGAAGGTAGAAACAATTGAAATGCGGCGCTCCCATAAATTTTTTGATTTTGATAAATAGTATAAGATTGATTTTTCTTTGTCCAATAAATAATTGCCTAAAATTTTATCTGCTGTTAAATCGACTAAGTCCCAATTATTAATGCTTTTTGTGCTCTTTAGATAGAAATCTACTATTTTTTGCTTTTCTTTTTCATGATTATATTTTTCAACTAAGATAAGCAGTGCGATTAATCTTTCTTCATGTATTTTTGATTGTAAGTGCTTCTTTATTTGCCCAAACGGAAGGCGAATAAAATCTTTTGCTATTTTCCTTGACTCTGGAACGCTTAGGCCAAGGAAAACATCGCCTTCCCCATAATCGCCTTTTCCTGTCTTGAAAAATCCCTGCAGAATTCTTGCTTTTTCAGGGTTTGCCTTGGACTTGATTTTCCTTGATAAGGATACCATATGATTAGATTGTAAAAAGGTATTTAAAGCGCTTTCTATTCTTTATCGCATGAAAAAGGGGACAGCTAAAAAGGGAGTTCCGGCACTAGTCAAGGTAATTTCTGTGCTGAATTTGATTGCCGGCATTATCTTGATTATTTTTGGCATTTTCGCAGTTTTTTTTGTTAATAGCTCTTTTTATGAAAATTATGCCGGGCTTGTATTTGGCAGTCTTGGAGGCCTATTGATGGAGACATTATATTTTGTGATTATCTTTTTTATTGCTCTTGGAATATTTTCTGTCTTTATGGGGAGGGGATTGTGGAAAGGCAGGAACTGGGCGCGCATTGCTCAAATAGTTCTTGCGCTTATATGGGCTGTTTTAGCCTTGCCGGAAATAGCAACAAAGCCATTTGGCAATACTGTCTCTTTAATTATCAATCTTTTAATTGCTTATTATCTGCTTTTCAACTTACAGGTAAAGGCCGCTTTCCTGAAGTAGTGCTGCTGAAAAAATATCCTATGAAAAGAATTAGCAAATCCTGCCTTTTTATTTATGAAAATTCTCATCATGCTGGCGAAATCTCCTCTCTAATGACTTTTTATGATAATCCATTAGATGATAGCAATAAGAAAATGTTCCAAAATCGTTCCATTATTGTTCCAGACAGAATTATTAAAGATTTTTTTCTTATAAAATGCATGAAGAAAAATGAATTTAACCAAATGAAAGGAGGTATATTAAAATGAAAGCAATAGGAATAGTGATGACAATGCTTTTAATTTCGAGCATTTTTGCCGCATCAGCTCTTGCATTTCCATGGAACAGCATAAAAGTATTTGCTGACTCTGAAGAATCGGACGCATCTGCTGAAATTGCTGTGGATGCTGGAATTTCTGATGTTGATGTTGCTGACGCAGACTCTGAACTTGAGATAGAAGTTGAGAGAAAGTTCAGAGGAGAATCTGTCAGAGAAGTCGGCTTCCCTGTGCTATTTAAAGGCCAGGGATGGGTTGTTGCTGGAGACTCAAGAGCAGCTTTTGCAAATGTTGTTTTATTAGAAAAGAAAGTTGCAACATCTAACGGAAACGTATTCTCTTCTGCCCATGGAAGGCTTAAATTTGGAGAAATAAAGCTGAAAATGGAATCTACCGAAAGCACAGATGACAGAAAAGTCTTTGCGCTTTCCGGAGGAAATAATGTTGCAGGCACTCTAAAGCTGGAGCGCTCTGAAAAATACGATGGATTGTCAATTTGGAAAGGAGAAATAGTCCTTGAAGAAGCTGGAGATTCTGATGACCGCATCTCCGGGACAATTGTACTTGCGATGCACGAGTCAAGAGTCAAACCACAGATTGTGACAGAAGTAAGAGAAAAAGTTGGCTTCTCTTATCAGGCGAAGTTTAACCTGGACCAACTAGGGTTCAAGGCAATTGCAAAAGAAGTCTCCAACGAAGGAAGAATAGACTTCTATGTCTACGGGCAGAATAATGTTGAAGGCAAGCTAAGGCTTAACTTAGTTGAAAAAACAGACAGCACAAGGAAATACTCTGGCGAGCTTCGCCTTGAAGAAGCTGGAGATTCTGATGACAGGATTGAAGGAAGCGTGAGAGTTTCCCTGCAAAAGTCTGAAGATAATGTCTGGAAAGGAACAATTTATTTGGAAACTGGAAACGGAGATGTTTCTGATGGAGAGTTCTATCTATATGAAGAAAGAATCGTAAGAAAAGTCTCTGTTGAAAGCAGCTCTGAAACTAAAGTTGAATTTGGGGACGACTCTTCGCGAAGAAGCGGGAAGTCGAAAAGCGCTGATTTTGAGTCATCGAATTCTGGAAGCGGCAGCGTCAATTCAGGAAAGAATGGCGATAGCGGCTTTTGGAGAAAAGTCATAAGATTCTTCTCTGGAAGCAACTAAAATA
>CAYJRP010000030.1:0-6253 GCA_964372675.1 Candidatus Woesearchaeota archaeon
TTTATTTTTTGAGAATAATAAGCACCATATTCAATTGCAGAAAAAACAAAAAACTATTATTCATAATTCTTTGAAATTGAAACTTCCAAAGGCATAATTATGTTAAACCTTTTTAGAATTTCTTTAAGAATGCCTATTCTTTTTTTAAAGGCTATAATTCCTATACTTTTGATTTCGTTTGTTTTTCTATCTCTGGTAATAAATACTTCTTCAGAATCCAAATCCTCCGTATATTCTGTTTCAGGAGGAGCCCCGAAAGATACTTCTAAGAAATCTCCTTCTTCATCATAATATACTTCATATGTTTCGCCTTTCATTGTATTCTGGACACAAATTGTGCCGATATGATGAACCCATCACCGTTTAAATATTTGACTATGACTCTAAAAAATTTGTATTGATGGGGTATTTGCTTATGTCAAAGTGTCTCTCTAAAACCACATCCTTTAGGGTGTGGTCGACACTTTGAGCATCCAAAAAACTAACAAACCACACACTTTAGTGCGTGGTAAACTCAAAGTTTTTTTGATAATGCCTATAATAATATCTAACATTTTCGTCTCTCATGGAACTAATAATTTTGTCAGGTTTCTCAAGTGTTTCAGCTATTTTATCCTTCTGAGAAGATACTTCAGGATGCCTTCTAATTATATGAGAAGCCCACTGTTTATGTGTAAGACGAATCCTCCTACTAGTTTTATCCATTATCTCAAATATATCAGCCATAAATTATCCTCATTTTAAAACACTTTCAACCCTTTCCATCGCTTCTTTAATCTTCTCAAGTTTTGTTGCAAAACTGCATCTAATGTAGCCTTGGCCATAAGGCCCAAACTCAGTTCCAGGAATAACAGCAACTTTCGCCTCATTCAAAAGCTTTTTAGCAAAAGCAGAAGCGTTTTTCCCATATTTTTGCATATTAGAAAAAGTGTAAAATGCTCCAGAGGGCATTACAGTAGGAAGGCCAAGTTCATTCAACCTTGGAACGAGGTAATCTCTTCTTTTTTTATATTCAGAAACCATTTCATTAATATATTTCCTTGGCAAGGATAGGGCCTTTATACCCATTAATTGCGAAATATGGGGAGCAGTAAGCGTAACATAATGATGGTCTTTAGTAACTTCAGAAATAAATTTCTTAGGTCCAACGCAATAACCCAAGCGAAAACCGCACATAGCATAGCTCTTTGAGAAAGTCTGGAAAGTTACAACATTATTTTGAAGGCCATTAAGAGAAGCAGGTGAAATATTCTTCTTCCCATAAATAATGTGCTCGTAAGCTTCATCAGAAAATATCCACAAATCATTATCAATCGCAATATCCGCAATTTCTTCGGCAATTTTTTTAGATAAAACATTCCCAGTGGGATTTCCTGGAGAATTAATTATAATCGCCTTTGTTTTGTTATTAATCAACTTCATAAGCATATCAGGATTAATTTCGAAGTTATTTTCTTCTTTCAAGTGCAAAAACCTTGGAACCCCATTTACAAGTTCAATAGCAGGCAAATATCCTATATATCCTGGAGAAGGAACTATAACTTCTTCTGTCGGGTCTATTGTAGTCAGCAGTGAGGAAAACAAAGCCTCTTGAGAACCGCAAGTCATAAGAATATTTTCTGCATTGGTTTTAATGCCATTTTCCTTGTGCAATTTTTTAACAAGTGCCTCGCGCAATTCAATCATTCCTTGAGGCTCAGAATAATGGGTGCTCTTTCCAATAACCTTGCGAGCATAATCAATTAAAGGTTTAGGCGTCTCAAAGTCAGGCTCTCCAGGGCCAAGACTTATTACGCTCGGGTCATTAACAACTCTCTTAAATATTTTAGGAAATTCCAGCTCCGGTAATTGCAAGTCTCGTTCAGATAAGTGTGCCATTCTTAACCTCTTTTGCAAATAACACAAGCCTATTTTCTTTTATATAGCTTTCCAGGACAATTATGTTTTTAATCTCTAACAATAAAATAAGAAAATGTCAAGAGAAGACTTTTCAGGGTCAACACCAGGTTCACGAGTAATAGATAGGGAATTAGCTTCCTGGCATGAAGGTTTAAAAGTAGCGAAGCACGCTCCAGTTTATGAGGATATATTTAGATTATATGATGGCAAGTTAGAGGCCACAGAACTAACAGAAACACCCTCAAGAAGAGGTGGCCATTTTCCAGGAATGTCAATAATAACCGCAAAAATAACTAGAGATGGACAAACTCTTCAACAAAATGTAGGTTACAGATGTAACGTTCAAAAGATTGCTTTTGCAGGACCTCCAATTGTGGACTGCATAATTCCAGGATACGTAGATATTAGATGCGCAGGTTGCAAGGATACCCTAGAACGTATAGAGGTTAATTTAAAAGACTAGTTCTTTCTCTTCTTCATCCACAAAGTATATCCAACCACTTTATCCACAGCTTTTATGGCATCTTCGGGAAATCCAAAAGTTGGTAGCCCGCGTTCTTCCAGGTTTTTTGATAAAATTTCAGTAAATTCCCCGCCAGTTGAAACAACAATAATCGGCTTGTCTGTTTCAGCATGAAGCTCTGAGATTACTTCAACAATATCCGTAGTGATAAGAGGAGTTTGGTAAAGCGCAATTAGCAAAATGCCATCAACATTCTTATCAGCAATGCATTTTTCTAAAGCAACTTTATATCGAGCAGTTGTGGCGTCTCCAACAAGGTCAAGAGGATTTCTTATGTTAACTGTTTCAGGCATAAGCGGCCGTAAGTTTTTAATAGTATTAGGGCTCAACTGCGTCAATTTCAAATTCTTGCTTTCTTCAATATTATCAACAGAAATAATTCCATATCCCCCGCCGTTTGTTATTATTTGTATCCTATTTCCCTTGAAATCAATTTCTTTTTCAAATAGCGAGGCAATGTTAAACATCTCTTCCAAAGAGTTAGCCAGAATAGCGCCAGTTTGTTTAAATATCCCAAAATAAACTTCCTTTGCTCCAGCAAGCGAGCCTGTATGAGATAAAGTAGCTTCTTGGCTTTCTGCAGTCAAGCCGCCCTTTATCGCAACAATTGGCTTTTTCTTGGAAACTTTTTTAATAGCATTGTAAAACTTCTCACCATCATGAACACCTTCAACATACAAGCATATTACTTTTGTGTTTTTATCGTCTCCTAAATATTCAATTAAGTCAGATTCATCTACTTGAGTGGCATTTCCATAACTAATGAATTTAGCAAATTTGTGACCTTTCTCAGCGGCAATATCCAGAATAGCAGAGCCAATTGCTCCAGACTGGCAGACAAAGCTAATTCCCCCTGGCTTTGGTCTCTCCATTCTATAGCGGGGCAAAAACAAAGTATCTAGTTTATGATGCGCATCATAAATTCCAAGGCAATTTACTCCAACACATCGCATTTTATTTTTATTAAGCAGTTCCTGTAATTTTTCTTCAAGAGCAAGATTTCCAATTTCTCTAAAGCCAGCAGTAACAATCAAAACATCTTTTATTTTTTTGTCAGCACATTCCTTAATAACCTCCAAAACAGAGTCAGCAGGAACAGCAATCACACCCAAATCTATTTTTCCAGGAATATGCTTAACAGATTTATAGCAAGCTTTGTTAAACAAGCTTTCTGCATTTCTATTTACAGGAAAAACCTCCCCAGGAAAATTTCCATCAATTAAGTTCTTGAAAATAACATGACCCACTTTGTTCATATTGCGGGAAACACCAATTACAGCAATCCTTTTAGGCCTGAAGAAATTATGTAAATCCATCTTATGCTCCAAGTAGCTGTCTTATGACAGCAACAAAGTTTTTAGCTCTATCTAATGATGTCTTGGCTTTAGCCTCTTTTATGATTTCTGTTGTTTCATATTGGAAACTGGCTCTTTTTAATTTTTCAGATTCATAGTTTTTTAAAAGATTCTCAGAAGCAGACAATGCTTTTTCCTTTTCCTCCTCATATTCCTCCAAAAAGTGTCTATCCAAGTCACTTTTTCCCAGCACAATCAGGCATTCATTAATAATTTGATGCACTATTTCTCCTCTTGCTTTATATCCTCTTTTGTAAACATAAGCTGAAGCAATATAGAACATAGCATAATAACTGCTGACTACAACCCATAATGAAGATATTTTGATCTTGAAAAGTTCATTTGCGACATTTAGGCTTTCATCAGAATTTTTCAAATAAGTGTGATAGACTATATCTTCAAAAGCTGTCTTTTTCACCAGCTCCTGCCTCAAATAATTGTCAAAATTACTTTTGGCGATTTTCACTCTTTTTTCATCCATCTTTCCACCAAATTATAATAGCTCTCTAGACCATATATAATAATGTTGCTTTTAATGATTTCCTTTGCAATATTCAACGCCTTAACTTTAAGCATTGACTCAAATTCCCCCACACTAAACTGATGAATCTCCAAATTAATTGGAAGTAACTCAAGTCTTGAATTCAATTCTTTAACCCTTTCTTTATTATCTCCAATTATGCAAAGGTCAACATCAGATAACCTTGTTCCTGTTCCTTTAACAGAAGACCCAAAAAAAGCCGCGATAAAAAAAGGGTAGCCCATGTTTTCTATATCTCTTTTTACTAGCTCCAGTTTTTTATTTTTCTCTAAAAAAATGTCGGTTCTTTTCCTTTCCACAGAAAATATCTCCTGCGCTGGCTTAAGCTTTATTTTTATAAGATTAGAGTTGCCAATTTTCTGAATCTCTAAGCATGAAGCAATTTCACCTATAGCCATAAAAGTATTTTTGTAATCAGTCTTCAATGCCAGAGATATTTGCCTTATTGTGCAAGTTTTATCCTTATTTTCAATAAGATGCTTAATTATTTTATCTATTAAGGTTAGATATACCATAACTATATGGTAATATTAGCCATATTTAAATCTTGCTTTTAGATCGCTCTGGTTTAAAGCTCTATTTTATAATTATTACTTTCCAAAATACTATTTCATCTCCAGCATCAAGTGCTCCGGGTCTTCCAAAAACATTTTCAAGCTTTCAAGAAAGCGGGCGGCTTGAGCCCCATCTAATATTCGATGGTCAAAAGTCAATGAAACAGGCAGAATCTTAATGTTTCTAACTTTCCCAGACTTTTCATCAAGCACTGCACGGTCAAAAATTCTTCCAAGTCCAAGAATAGAGGCTTCTCCAGGATTTATTATCGGTGTTCCATAAGTTCCTCCGACAGAGCCGTAGTTTGTAATTGTGAAAGTTCCTCCGTGCAAATCCATAATATCTATCTTTCTTGTACGTGCTTTTTCCGCAAGCTCAGCTATTTCTTTTGCAATCGCAATAAGACTCTTGCTTTCGGCAATCTTTACAACAGGAACCATCAAGCCAACTTCAGTTTCAACAGCAACGCCAATGTTAAAATATTTCTTAATTAAAATTTCATCGCCTTCAATAGAAGAGTTCAAAATTGGATTTTCCCTGAGTGCCGCAATAACAGCCTTTATTATAAACGGAAGGAATGTAAGTTTTACTCCTTGTTTTTCCACATTTTTCTTTTCTTTCTCCCTTAGCTTCCATAATTCACTTACATCGATATCTTCCATTGCAGTAACAGGGGCGGTCTCTGTCTGCGATTTAATCATATTTTCGGCAATTGTTTTTCTAATTCCCTTTAAAGGCACGCGCTCAATGTACCCATAATCATCATATTTTTTCTTAACAGTTATTGCCTGCTGCGGAATATCAATGTTCTTCTTAGGTGTCCTGCCAGATATATTAATCAAATCATCTTCGAGGATTACTCCTCCTTTGCCAGTTCCTCTAATTTCATGCAAATTAACTCCTAAATCAGCAGCCCTCTTTCTAACAGCGGGCGAGGCAAGAATCTTGGCGCTTTCTTGAGTGCCTCGCATTGTCGCAGAATGAGACTTAACCATAGAAATATGTTTCTCAATCTTTCCATGGCCAGAAACTTTTTTCTCGAGGGCAACAGCATTTTTAGTCATTTTTTCCTCTTTTCCTTCGACTATTTTGTCGCTTCTAGAGCCAATTACACAAAGCACCTGCCCAACCTTTATTTTTGAGCCCTCTGGAAAATTGATCTTAGTAATCCTGCCTGAAACAGGGGCGGGCAGGTCAACAACAGCCTTGTCTGTCTCGACCTGCACAATTGTCTCATCAGACTTGACATTATCTCCTACAGAAACAAGCCATTTTACTATTTCACCTTCAGTTATGCCTTCTCCAACATCAGGAAATTTAAATTCGGTTGCCATTTTCTCTTTTACAAAATAAAGCTAGGAGCTTTATAATAGTTTCTTA
>CAYJRP010000030.1:6353-8940 GCA_964372675.1 Candidatus Woesearchaeota archaeon
TTTCTCAAGACAATTGGATTTAGCCCGGTCTAAGATTTAGTAACAAAAACAGTCTACTTCGTAGATCCAAGATGGTTTGTTCCATTTTTAGGATGGTGGGAGGTAGTCATAGGAATATGCATGCTCTGGCGACCTTTAATCAGGCCAGGGCTTTTTCTGATGTTCTTACAAATGATAGGAACTTTCCTTCCTCTAATAATCTTGCCAGAAATAACCTTTATCAAATTTCCATTCGCTCCAAGTCTAGAAGGCCAATATATCATAAAAAATCTTGTTTTGATTGCAGCAGGCATTGTAGTTGGCAGCCATGTCCGCGATAAGACCCAAAAAGATAATTTATAAAACAAGCATTCTTTGTATCTAAATGAAAAAAGTGGTGCTATTGCTAGTTATAATCCTAGCTATTAGTTTTACAAGCGCGGTGCACTATACTTGCTCAGATGGAGACAATGTAAAATTTAAGTCAGAGGAAATAGATGAGGGAGAGACAGACAGTGTTCTTGGCCTGTCTATTGGTCTTTGCATGGCAACAGAAAACTCTTATTCTCAATGGGTGGAAGGCGTTGTTTTTATTGATGCCAGCTCTTTGACAATGGTTGCAAATGTTACTTATGGGACAGAGCTCGTTTCAGGAAATACTTCAATAATTTATTATGGTGTTGCAGACTCGGATTCGGCAACAATTAAGATAGGCAGTTCCTCGCAGGAAATTGAACTAGGAGAATGCACGCAGGTGGGAGGCGTGGAAGTAATGCTGGCAAGCATTTCTGGCTCAGGCTCAGGTTCAACAGTAAAGGTTTTAATAGGGGACATCAAAAAAACCCTTCACACAATAGACAATCCGTCTGAAATAGTAGAATTTGATTCAGATGAGTACGGAATGGAGATTGTCTCAGGCTCTTCATCTGGTTCAACAATAAGAGTAAGCGAATGCAGTGGAGGAGACCTTGTTGAAATAGCGCAAAACACCACAGTTGCAACAAATTCAACAACAAATAATACTTCTACAAACCAAACATCAACAAATAGCACAGCAACAAATTCAACAACAACAAATAGCACAGCAAGCAATAATACAAATCAGAATAGCACTGCAAATCAAGAGAATGAAACAGAAAAGAAAGGCTTCTTCAGAAGAATCTGGAATTGGTTTAGAGGATTGTTTTCTTAATTAAAAATTTATTTATCATTAATAAATCTGTATATGCATTCTTCCTTAAGGTAGTTGCGCTCTATAATATTACAGATATCTATCTTATCACGAAGGTCTTGATCTGGAACAACTTCCATAGCATAGTCATGATAGCACCAATCTTTCCAAAATCCTTCTTTAGTCTCACATTCTTCCAAGCTAGCAGGCAGTTCACAAGGAGCAAATTCGCAATTAGGACCAACTCTTCCAACACCGCGCCCATTGGGGCAAATTTTAGCTTCCTTAGTGCAACCCATAAAGCGATAATTTTGAAGATAGTAAACAGCTGCAGATACAGCAATTAAAACAAGAATAATTAAAACTATCAGCCATTTTTTCATATTAGCCTTCCTTAGCCTCACCCATAACTTTCTCAACAGCAGCAATAATTCTCTGCTCATTGGGCAAGTAATAATGCTCATGCAATCTCAAAGGAACAATTGTATCAAATCCTGTAACTCTCTCGACAGGCGCTTCCAATGAATAAAGAGCCTTTTCGTTAATACGGGCTATAATCTCGGAGGCAAGACCAAGTGTGCGCGGAGCCTCCTGCACTATAACACACTTACCTGTCTTTTGGACAGAAGCAATTATTGTGTCGGTATCAAGAGGCGACAAAGTGCGCAGGTCAATTATCTCAACATCAATATCTGTTAGCTTAGCAACAGCATCTTTAGCTGTTTTAACCCACGCGCCATAAGCAATAAGAGTAACATCTTTTCCTTTTTTTATGATATTCGCCTTTCCCAGAGGAATAGAATATTCTTTTTCAGGCACATCCTCTTTTATCGCGCGATAAATTTTTTTTGGCTCAAAGAAAATTACAGGATCTGGATCTCTAATAGCTGAAATCATTAATCCTTTAGCGTCATAAGGTCCAGATGGAATAACAACCTTTAATCCAGGCGTATGCACAAAATAAGTTTCAGGAGAATCAGAATGATGCTCAAGAGCTTTAATTCCACCGCCAATAGGCGAACGAACAACAATCGAAGAAGTATATCTTCCGCGACTTCGGTTTCTTATTCTAGAAGCATGATTTACAAGCTGGTCAATTGCAGGAAAAATAAATCCTTCAAACTGTATCTCGCAAACTGGCTTAAGCCCTGCAACAGCCATTCCAATTGAAGTCCCAACAATCCCAGATTCAGCTAGCGGTGAATCCATGACTCTATCGCTTCCGTAAAGTTTAGCAAGGCCATCAGTCACTCTAAAAACTCCGCCGTCCTTACCAACATCTTCGCCAATAATTACAACTCTCTTGTCTCTTTTCATCTCTTGCTTTAAAGCCAAGTTAATAGCTTCAACCATGTTCATTTCACTCATTTTCAATCTCTCCGTCGTGTGAAATGAATGCTTGAAAATTGAAGATTTTCACTGTGTTCATTTGTGTCA
>CAYJRP010000031.1:0-8883 GCA_964372675.1 Candidatus Woesearchaeota archaeon
CTTTAAAGACAAAAAGAAGTGGCGTTTTTAAAAGCTTCTCAATAGCTTTTTATATAAAAGCAACTCTAGATATTTATGAATAAAAAGCTGTGGATATGGGTTATAGTTGGATTAATTGCCTTAATCGTGGCTTACTGGCTCACATCTCCATTGTGGAGGGTAGTTGAAGCAGATGATGATTCGCCAATAATTAGTGACGACACGGGTGTGCTAATAACTGAAACCAGCGTTATTTCGCAGGCAAACTTGGTTCCATCAGCCCACGATGTAGAAGGAAGAGTTTTGCTAATTGATGAGCACGACCTTAATAAAAAAATATTGCGATTTGAAGACTTCGAGACAGTAAATGGGCCTGACCTGTTCATTTATTTGTCAGCTGACCTCGAAGCAAATGATTTTGTAAATTTAGGGGAAATAAAAGCAACAAAGGGAAATGTCAATTACGAAATTCCAGAGGGAACAGACTTAACAAAGTACAACAAGGTTTTAATTTGGTGCAGGGCTTTCAGAGTTTTGTTCAGCTACGCTGACTTGAGTTAAAATGGACTCATACAAAAAGTACATTGCAGGAACAGTATTGTACGCAATCTGCGGGTTGATGGGTATAGATTTCATTATCTTGTTTGCTTCAAAACAAAACTGGTTTTTAACAAGTTTGGCTGTTATATTCACTTACGTTTCATTGGACAATGTATTCTGCGGAAGCAGGGCGAAAACATGCACGGCAAACATCACTACGCATTACGTTTTCCCTTGGAGAATTAAGAGAAAAAATTAACTGTCTCTAAGCGAGCCAATTCCTATAAAAAGGCTCAATTTTTGCCCATATCATTTTAGAGACTCCATTAGGGTCGCCTTCAGCGTTAATAACATGAATATTTCCAAAGTAATCTCTGTCAGTATTAACTATTCTAGCAATTGAATCGTATTTTCCAGTTACTTTATGTTGAAAAATCAAGTCAGACTCAAATTTATCAGGCTCTTTTTGGCTTTTTCTCATTCTCCTAGATAATTCGCCCGCAGAGATTGCAAGAAAAACAGTTATGTGGGGAGTCCCCACACCCATTTTTTTCTGCAGACTAGTCAAAGTTTCAAAATCAACTCCTTGAGAAGATTGATAAGCATCAGTAGAATACTTGTGCCTATTTGATATAACAATCCCTCCATCTTTTAAAATAGGCCTAATAATTCTTTCCTCATTTAGAACTCTGTCTGCAATATAAAATTCTGCCATTACCATTGGATCTTTGTAAGCCTGACCTTTTTCCTCTTTAAGTTTTCTTTTTATTTCCTGAGCTTTTGCAGTTGGCTCATGAGTGTAAGCAATAATGTTATCCTCTCTGTCTTCAATTAACTTAGATATCAAAATTCCGCACTGCGTGCCTTTGCCTGTAAAGTCAGGTCCGTCAATGCATATCCATAGACCTTTTTTATCTGCCATCTCTCCTCGCATAGCTAACAAAAGAAAATCCTTCTTTGTCCTCTCTTGAAGTTTCCTTTTCCTTCCATACTTCCATATCTATTTTTGGGAAAAAAGCATCTCCAAAAGGCCATTGATGAACATGAGTTATTTCAAGCTGCTGCGCTTGCGGCATTGTCTGTCTGTAAATCTGTTCGCCTCCCATAACATAAAATATGCCATCTAGCCTATAAGCAGCAGCTCTTTCCAAAGCCGAAGGCAAGTCTCCAGCAATAGCATTATCAAACTTCCCTGGAGAGAAATCCCTCTGGTTGGTTACAACAAGGTTCAATCTTCCAGGAAGCGGCTTTTTCAGCTTTAAAATAATAGACTCATAGGTCTTGCGCCCCATTACAACAGCATGTTCTAGTGTTAGCTGTTTGAATCTTTTCAAATCTTCAGGAAGATACCAAGGGATTTCGTTCTTAGCCCCAATAATGCCATTATCAGCAACAGCTGCAATTAAAATCATTTTTCCGTTTGTCATTTTAAGCCGCCATTACCGCTTTAGCATCCCACTTTTGCGGTTGATAGCCATTTATTTTAGCAATATCCTTTACAGGTTTTTCAATCATCTCAAGGAGAGGTAAATTGGCAAGTTCCAGTTTCGGCAAAGAGCCAGGTTCTTTCGATAGTTGCTCTAAAATAAAAGGAATATGATCTTTTCTTTCATTGCCAACACTTTCAGCATCAACATTAGTAAGATACCAACCTTTTAATTCTAAGTATCCCTCTCTTCCATTTACAATGCCAAATCTTCTTTGGAATTCTTCGACATTTCCTTGGTTTGTCCAAAAGTTAGCCCTTGGGGGAACGCCTAAATATGCATGAACATTTACATAACTATGGTTGAAAAATCGTGGAGTAAAGGCAGTTTCTTGTGCAACCATGTGAGTAAGTAGAGAATCTTGAGCGATATTAAAAGGTACTCCTAAAAATACATCACAGCTTCTTTGTACCATTGTTAAATCCATATTTTTCCCAAAGACGCTAAACTGGTGCCAAAATGGGCAAGGCCCGAGAGCCATATCAGGCAAAGCTCCTGGATTCCAGGATGATAAAACATGATATCTTGATCCAGGTCTTTTCTTAATTCCGTCAAGAAGATTTTTCAATTGATCAACTTCTTCATCTTTTTTATTCTTGAAACCATGTCTCCACTGAAAACCATAAACAGGCCCTAAATCTCCAGCGTCAGGAACAAATTCAGGATCTGCTTTAATCCTCTCTTGGTACCTCAGAAACTCTTCATTCCATTCTGCAGAATGCTTTGGAAATTTATCTTTTAAATTATTTCTTTTCAAATAATTATCAAAAGCGTTCGCATCCCAAATATGGATATTTTTATCAAATAGGGATTTAACATTTCTTTCCCCACGCAGCTTCCAGAATAATTCCTCGAACGGGAGTCTTGGAGGCACATCCTTCGTTGTCATTAAAGGAAAACCTTCTCTCAAGTCATAAACACTTTGCCATGCCGAAATACCAAGAATATATTCTTGAGTCCTTGGCTCAAACTGCACGTCGCCTTGTCCCAAAATTCTTTTCAGAAGATCGTGATACTGCCTCATTTTTTATATGATTGCTTTTATTTTAGCAGTTTAAAAGCATATGGCTATTGTAAAATAACTATTCTAATTGGCTTTTAAAAGCAAATAATTTTTAACAAAAGGCCAAGAGAGTTTTGTCCAGTTCTCTACAATATTCTTAGAATCTCCAAATATTTTTTCAACTTCTTCCACAGAATAAAACTGCCCATGAGCCATGTCTTCTACAGGCCTTACTTCTCCGGTAGTCTCTGCAACAGCAACAACCCCGAAATGCACTTCTCCAACAGGTTCAGAATCATCGTTCAAAAATCCAATCACTTTTGGTGTTGGGTAACTATCCATTAAAACTTCTTCCCTAAGCTCGCGCATCATTGCAGCAGCAATTGGGTCTTTAACATCATCTGTGTCTTTGTCTATATGCCCACCAACCCCGCCAGAATATTTATTGTGAAGCCTGCCTTCTCCTCCAGTCGCGGATCTTTTGTATAAAAAAACCTTCTTTTCTAAAGAGTTAAGTATCCACACGTAAGGAATAGGCTGCTGCCAATATGGATTCTTTTCAAGTTCATGGGTTCTTATTTGATATTCAAAATTATTAAGAATTTTATTTAAATAGTTTTTTTGTTCAATGCCCATAAAACCTTGAAAGTCACCATTATCAAACAAACTTTCTCTTTTAACAACTAAAATAGGTCCCCCCATTCCCATAACTGAAGAATTTTAATTTGATTAATAAAGATTATTATAGTTAAAAGATGTCAATCTTTAATCTTTCATCTCAATCTTAATCTGCACAGAACGAGGAATCTTCAAAGTCATCAAAGGATGCAACACTCTGTCTTGGGCGGGCAAGTCAATTATTCTTTTGTGAACGCGCATTTCAAACCTGTCAAATGTAGCTGTTCCGTTTCCACAAGGGCTTTTTCTTGTAGTGACTTTCATTCTTCTTGTTGGCAGAGGAATGGGTCCTCGCATCAAAACTCCTGTTCTGTGGGAGATTTCACTAATCATGCCTATCACGGAGTTTAGAGCTGCGATGTCAATGCTGCTCAATTTGATTCTAACGTTACCCATGTCTTGTTTAGAAAAAAGTCATTTAAAAAGCTTGCTATGGCCCTTGAGTTCTTTTTTTTAATATGGTCCTTAGTTCCTGAAGCTCTTGAGTAGATATTTTATCTTTGTGAAGCCTATTTATATTATCTAAAATTCTTCCAAGATAAGCATTTTCCATATTCACCCCGAAGACATCTGCAAGCCAACCAGAATAAACGAGCAAATCAGGTATGACTTTATTTTCTATATCATCTGAAGACGGTGTCTCTCCATCTTCTATCATTTGGACATACTTAGCGAGCCCACCAATAGTTTTTCCGAAATCTGCTAATCTATCAATCACTGCTCCCATGTGGGCATAAGTATGTCTCACTTTATCAAAACCAGTAAAATCGTCTGAAACAAATCTTCTATCATATTCTCTTTGAAATTGCTGGAGAGCATCAATCGTAAGTTGAGGATTTGCTTCCAATATTTGTTTTAATCCCATAAATTTTATCTCTAAAGTTTATTAATAAAGATATATGTTCCAAAATTCTAGTCTGCTTTAGCAATTATCTTTCTCTTTACAAACACGCCAATGACACTAAGTATCAAAAATCCAACAGCTGCAGCAGCAACAGCAATCCAGTCTCCAAGACTTAAAGCGTAGACTCCAAACTTAGTGCTCAGGAAAGGAGTATACATAACCGCTAGGGTCAAAATAATTGAGGACGCTATGGCCATCAGCACATATTTGTTGCTGAATAATCCAAGCTTATATTCCGAGCGTATGACTTGCAGCCTTACTAATTCCATTAAAATAAGCCCTACAAATGCAAGTGTCTGCATTCTCTCAAGCTGCAAGCCAAGACCTATCAAGCCATAATTGCTCACTGCCCAGAAGATTAGACCTGCCAGGGAAAAAGTTATTATTATTGGGTCAAATATCACATTAAACATCATTCCTTTATTTAGGATTTTTTCATCTTTCTTCTTAGGCTTTCTTTTCATCAGGTCTTTTGGGTTATTATCAACGCTTAAAGAAAGTGCAGGCAAGCCATCTGTAACAAGATTTATCCACAAAAGCATTATCGCTGTAAGTGGCAGAGGAAACTTTAAGATTAAAGCAGTGAATATTATTAGCACCTCTGCAATATTGCATGAGAATAAATAGTTAACAAATTTCTTTATGTTCTCGTAAATGCCGCGGCCCTCTTCAACAGAATTAACAATGCTTGCAAAATTATCGTCCTGCAATACCATGTCGCTTGCTTCTTTTGCTACATCTGTTCCTTTGATGCCCATTGCAACGCCAATATCGGCTTTTTTCAGCGCAGGAGCATCATTTACTCCATCTCCTGTCATCGCAACTACAGAGCCGCGCTGCTGCAATATTTCGACTATTCTCATTTTATGCTCTGGCTCAACTCTTGCGAAGATACCTATTTCCTCAATTTTTTTGAACTGCTCTTTCTCATCGAGTTTCATAAATTCTATTCCTTCCATGCTCTCGCCGCTTATTCCAACTTCATTTGCAATTGCTTTTGCAGTGTACTTGTTGTCTCCTGTAACCATAATCACTCTTATTCCTGCATCTTGGCATTTGCTGACGGCTTCTTTCACTTCTGCCCTTGGAGGGTCAATCATTCCCTGCAGTCCTATGAATATTAAATCTTCTTCAAACTTAGAGCCTTTCTTATATTCTTTATATGCAAAACCAAGAACTCTCAAGGCTCTTTCAGAATACTCTTTATTTTTTTCATGAATTTGGTCAATCATTTCTTTTCGCAATTTTATTATTTTTCCATTGACTAAAATGCGGGTGCATTTTTCCAAAACTCTTTCTGGCGCGCCTTTTGTGAAAACAAAGCTTTGCTTTTTGTTTGGGCTTTGATTCAATGTGCTCATCATCTTTCTGTTTGAATCAAATGGCTCTTCATCAAGGCGTTTCCAGTCAGAATTGAGTTTTTTATTGTCTATTCCGGCCTTTGCAGCGCTAACCAGGAGAGCTGCTTCTGTCGGGTCTCCAATTATACCAATAACTCCAGAGCCAGAAACATTCAGGCTCGCATTATTGCATAATATTCCAGATTTAAACAAAAATAACTCTTTTTCGCCGATTAATTTTTTATCAATGGTAACTTTGCCTTGCAAATCGTAACCTTCTCCAGACACTTCTAAGTCCTTGAGATTTGCGTAAGCCTTCCTTATAGTCATTTCGTTTTTAGTTATTGTTCCTGTTTTATCCGAGCAGATTACATTGGTTTCTCCAAGAGTTTCTACAGAAGGCAAATGCCTTACCAAAGAATTTCTCTTTAACATTCTTCTTGTTCCTATTGCAAGTGTTATCGTAACGACGGCGGGCAGGCCTTCTGGCACAGCAGCAACAGCCAGCGCAACAGCAGTAAGCAAGGCTGACTTTGCATGAATGAAAAATTGCAGGAATTCTCCTGAAAGCAAATAGGGTGTCAAATTCTCTTCAATTATTTCGGTAATAAATATAAACAAGCTGACAAGAAGTGCTATGACCCCAACAACTCTGCCAAGTTTCTCAAGCTTTTTTTGCAATGGAGTAAGCTCTTTCTTTACTCCTGTAATCATGTGCGCTATTTTGCCCATCTCACTATTCATGCCTGTGCCAACAACAACCGCTTTGCCGCGCCCTTTTGTAATTGCTGTTCCAGAAAAGACCATATTCTTTCTGTCAGCAATAGCCAAGTCTCCGGCAAGCTTATCTGAATTCTTTGATGTTGGCTCTGATTCGCCTGTAAGCGAGGATTCAAGGACGCGCATGCTAACAGCCTCAATAAGCCTTGCATCAGCAGGAATTTTGTCTCCTTCCTCAAGAATCACAATATCTCCGGGGACAAGGTCTTTAGAATCAATTTCATCAATTTTTCCATTTCTAACAACTCGTGCCTTCAAGGCAGCAAGCTTCTTCAAGGCCTCAATGGATTTTTCAGCTTTATACTCCTGAATAAAACCAAAAAAAGCGTTGAAAATCAAAATAACCAGAATAACCGAGGCGTCGGTGTATTCTTTTATAATGAAAGAAAGAATAACAGCAAAAATTAAAATGTAAATAATAAAGCTCTTAAATTGGTTCAAAAAAATAACCAAGGGGTTTATTTTTTTCTCTGCCTTTATTTCATTTAAGCCATAGACAACCTTTCGCTTGCCAACTTCTTGATATGTCAGGCCTTTTTCTTTATTAGACTCAAGTTCTTTAACTACATCATCAGCAGATTTAGAATAAGCTTCATTACCCATCTATAAACTAAAGAATTAAGATATAAAAAGATATCACTAATCGAAGTTAAGAAATTCTACAATTTAATTCTATTAATCTCGGGCCTTACTTCAAAAGGATTATATGTTAGCACCATATCAATAGAGGTTTTTGTTCCAGGATTAGCAGGTTTTTTGTTCAAAAATTCACTAAGAACGTGTCTAGCTGCGACAATTGAACCCATATATCTAGGGCCATCTGGGTCTCTGGGGAGAAAATCCGCGTCTTTGTAGTGTTTTCTATCTTGAGTCATATCAACTATGTTAACTCTAGGAATAGAATAAGTCGTTCTTTCTAATCCTCCTAACGCATCTTCTCGACTCATCCCTTCGCTAGGAGCTATTACAATATCAATATCAGCATAATTTTTACGTTCTAATGAGCTTCCGGCCACATAGACGTCAAACCCTTCTTTTTTCAACTTATTAACAGTTTCACGAACAAATTCCTTATCTTTCTCTCTAAGAGAATTATAAAATTTTTCCGCTTGAGTTTCTGTTCCTTTTTCCATACAGTCCAAAACCATGCGATATTGTATACTAAACGTCACTTTTATTATTTAGACAATTCAAGAGGCGAGGATGTTATAACAATAATTTTGCTTAATAAGAGTTATTTTACATTCGATATTTTAATTATTGACAAACAAAGGTTTCAAAGTCAATGAAATGGCATATTATCTTATTTTTCTTCCAGATGACGATAAGGTTACAGCACCAAACCATGCGTGGGTATTTAAACCTTTCTATTGCTGTAACTTAGTAGAGGTTACTAATCAGCAAAACTCGCAGACGTTCTTCTTATGGCTTTTATGCATCATCTTTTTGGATGACTTAGCCTTGCTCTTTCCTGCTCTCTTTTTTTTCGGCATGATTAATTTTAGTTTGTTAAATTTATAAATCTTTGGCTAAACTTTTAGAAAGTGCGGCTGATCCGCCGCGTGGACCAGCCGCTTTCACCTTAGCCAAAAGCGAGGTGAATATGACATTTTTAGATAAAAAATAAGGGTTTTAAACTTTGCTAAGAATTATTTTGGTAATATTCCTCAAATAACTTGGTCAGATTTTTATGGTGCGTCGTCTGAAGCTGCTTGACTTTTTTCCAGAATTTTAATGAAAAAGCAAGGAAGAAGAATCCAAGAATAAGATACCATCCTGAAATTGCTACTCCCAAGAACATAGAGGTAAATGCAAACATGCTTGAGGCAGTTGCCATGAACAAGCTGTCTTTTTCTTCAAAGTATGCCATGATATATATTAAAATTCTGGGTTTAAATACGTTTTCAGAACTCTTTTTTTAATCATGACAAGTTAGCATAATACGGCTTTGGTGGAAGTGCCCAATCCTTATACCCTGTAAGCTTTTCAAAGACATTGTTTGTTAATGCTTTTTGACAGGACGCCAATCTCCCATCTTCTAATTCTCGGGGATGCAAATGTATTTAAAATTGTTTTCATCTGTGATATAAAAGAGGAAAATGGCGGATTTAATTTTAGAGATAGGGATTATTCTAGGCATAGCTGCTGTTCTTGCCTTAATTGGAAGGCTGA
>CAYJRP010000032.1:0-8011 GCA_964372675.1 Candidatus Woesearchaeota archaeon
TATTTTTTTAACACCTTCTTTATCTTTGGAATTATCTCGTTTAAATCAGATAATTTATTCATATGGATTTCAGGATACAATTTATAATCTGCACCTGTTTCTTTTACCTGTAGTGCTTTTTTAGCAAGGTTTTTTCCTAAATAGATTCTGTTCTTCTTGAACTTCTTCCCAATTCTTTTAGTCCTGACTCTGTAAAAATACCTTTTGCCGTTCTTTTCCTTAATCTCTGTGTAAGCCATCTACAACCTCCAGCTGGTTCTAGGAGTCCAGCAACCATTGTGACTTATACGGGCACATTATTTATAAATCTTTTGTGGACGTATAAGTGGGGTGGAAAGGTTTTAAATAAAAGGTAAATCTGAATTATTTATTATTGCTTAATCTTTTAAAGACTATTTGAATAGTTATATTATGAAAAATCTACTGTGGTACCTCTTTGCTTCAACAAGGGGCGGGGAAATGAGGGCCAAAATGATAAACTCGCTTAAGCAAAAGCCAAAAAATGCACACCAGCTTTCTAAAGATTTAAAAGTAGATTACAAAACAATCCAGCATCATTTGAAAATTCTCTATGAGAACAGCCTTATTACTGTGATGAATAAAGGAGAGTATGGGGCAACATATTTCCTGTCCAGCATAATAGAAGATAATATGAAAGAATTGGAAGAGATTTGGAAGAGATTTGGGAAAAAGTAATTAAAGGGATGTTGTTTTTTCGTAAGATGGCAGTGCTAATGACTTATTCGTTCATATTGATTCTTGTCAATTCACTTTTAATTCTGAGCTTATTATACGTCTATATTAAAAATTCTATGAAAATAAAGTCCCTTTTTACTATAGGGCTTACTATTTTTGCGCTTTTATTTTTAATCCAGAATGCAGTTTCAATTTATTTTTATCTGACTATGGTGCCTTATTATGTTGATGGAGTGGAGTTATACATCTTTATTTACTCAGCATTGCAGACCTTTGCATTTGCAATACTAAATATAATAACTTGGAGATAAGATGAAAAATAACAAAAAAATAATTGTCGTAATTATCGTAATTTTAGCTGTTGGTGTGTTTTTGTATTATTCTTTCGGCAGTATGTCTTCCTTAGAAAATGATGAGGTTAAAGGATCATTAGAGAAAGATGCGATGACTTTACAAGGTTATGAAGGAAAGGCTTTAGCTGGGACAGAGTCAACCCCTTATTTGGAATTTAATCAGGGCGATTATGAAAAAGCTCTTTCTCAAGACAAAACAATCCTGCTTTATTTTTATGCTAGCTGGTGCCCTATTTGCAGAGCAGAGCAGCCAGAGACATTTGCCGCTTTTGATGAGCTAAATAATGATAAGGTTATAGGTTTTAGAGTTAACTATAAAGATTCTGCAACTGATGATTATGAAGAGAATCTTGCTAAGGAATTTGGCATACCCTACCAGCATACAAAGGTCATTATTCATGGCGGGGAGCAAGCCTTAAAATCTCTTGAAGAGTGGAATAAAGACAAATATTTGGAGGAATTAAATAAGTTTTCTTAATTCCATGGCGAAAAGATGGGATATTTTTCTAAGCAGTGTATTTTTTGTACTTGGGTTTGCTGTTGTGTTTTCACTTCTTGGGGTGCTACTTCAGACAGTTCTGAGCGGTGTTTCTTATAGCGCACAGATATGGCTTGGGCGCATTGGCGGGACAATTATTATTTTCTTTGGACTTTACTTGATTGGCTTGATAAGACCGAGTTTTTTGGAGCGTGATTATAAACTGCAGGTTAAAAGAAAGTTTAATTCTAGATTTTTGACTGCTTTTGTCTTTGGAGCTGCATTTGGCGTTGGATGGACTCCTTGTGTCGGAGCAATTCTTGGAGCAATTTTGACACTTGCTGTTACACAGCCAGCAAGCTCTTTCTTTCTTTTGCTTTCCTATTCTTTGGGGCTTGGAATACCTTTTCTTTTAGTCGGATTATTTACTGAAAAAGCTAAAGGACTTATAACCCGCTCGCGAAAGTTTATCTTTTATCTTAATATGTTCTTTGGAGCTATTTTGATTATTCTAGGAATTTTTGTGTTTACAAACCAGTTAAGCAGAATTGCAAGTTTTTCATTTATCTCTGATTTTCTTATCTGGCTTAACATTGGTTCTGGAGGAAGCGCAACTTCATTAAACGCGCTTGTTGCATTCTTTGCAGGGCTTGTTTCTTTCTTAAGCCCCTGTGTTCTGCCCTTGATTCCTGCATTTCTGGCTTATCTTGGAAGCTCTGTTGGAAAAGAGAACAAGGAGATAAAATGAAATTTGAATATAGCTGGAAAAATAATGAGGCCAATTTTGGGCCACCAATAGCAAGGCAAGTTGACGGAGGAGCGCATATCAATTTTGAAATAATCTTAAGATATAATAATAAATTCGTTGCCTTAAGACGGCCCAAGGCAATACCCGGACATGAAGTGCCTCATGGCGCAGAAAAGCATCCTAAGGGGCTTTTGTATTTTTGCCATAATTTAATTGGATATGGAGAATCTGTGCAAGATTGTGTTAAAAGAATTGTTAAATCGCAAGCGGGAGTTAATATCTCTTCTTACAGAATACTTGATATATCCTCCGATTATCAAGGAAAAGACAAACAATGGGCTTTTATGCCTTATGTTTTAGCTGAATTAGAAGATTTGCCTAAAAAAGGAAATTATGGGAATGAAATCACTGAAGTGGTAACCTTTAATAAAAATAATGTTCCGGAAGATTTTGGCTGGTGGACCAGAGAAGAACTAAAAGAATTTATTGATAAGTATGAAATTTGAGAAAAGACACTTTGTGCTAATTGGAATTTTAATTTTGATAGTTGGAACTATTATTTATTTAGAAAATGGAAAAGTGCAGAGCTCTAATACTTCTGGGGGAGAATCTGCTAAAGTTAGTGAGACTCGGGCAGATTTCAAAGAAATTGCCGGCGTTAAGTATCCTCTTGCTCCTGAGCTTGTTGGAATATCCGGATATTTGAACACTGATGGAAATGAAATAAAGATTTCTGATTTTCAAGGCAAAGTAGTATTAATTGATTTTTGGACTTATACTTGTATAAACTGCATAAGAACTTTTCCTTATTTGACTTCATGGGATAAAAAATATCGAGATAAAGGACTTGTGATTATTGGTGTGCATTCTCCCGAGTTTGAATTTGAAAAGGAAAAAGAAAATGTGCAAAAAGCTGTTGACAAATACGGAATAAAATATGCTGTTGTGCAAGACAATGAGCATGCGACATGGAGCGCTTTTAATAACAGATATTGGCCTGCAAAATATCTTATTGACTCTGAGGGATATGTCAGATACTTTCATTTTGGTGAGGGCAATTACGAGGAAACTGAAGCAAAAATACAAGAATTACTTTCTGAAATTGGCCAAAATGCTGAACTTGATTTGACAAAGGAAATTGAAACAAATAGGAGAGATACAACTCCTGAATTGTATGCCGGAGTTTTATTTGCATTTCCGCGAAACCAATTCATAGGAAATAAAAAAAATCCTGAAAGGCTTGAGGATTTTGTTCTGCCAATCAGATTGGCTTTGAAGAATACTATTTATCTTGATGGGAAATGGTATTATAATTCTGACAACTTGCATTTGCAAGGCGAAGAGGGAGTGATAGCTTTTGATTTCACTGCGGAAGAAGTTAATATTGTCGCTGATAATTTAGCTGATGCTGTTGAAATGGATGTTTTAATTGATGGAGAATATGTTTCCCCTGAAAATGCAGGTGATGACGTTGTTTTTGATGGCTCGCGGGCTTTTGTAATTGTTGACAGCGCAAGATTATATAATGTTTATCGTGGAGAATACGGAAATTATAGGCTGGATTTGAAAGTTACTAAAGATTTTATTTTTAATGCCTTTACTTTTGGTTGATTAGATAATATTATATATTCTATCTATTTTATTTTTTAGGAGGTTAAAATGAAAAAAAGCGCTAAATCTATCAGAAAGGTCGCTGATTGCAGAGATTTTCCTGATGAAGACAATCCCTGCACTCTTTGCATTTCTGGCAGTGAAAATGAAGTTTTAGAAACTGCTGTTCATCATGCTGTTTCAAAGCATGGGCATGAAAATACTGCAGAACTAAGAGGAGAAATACGCTCGATGCTTAAAAACGAGAAATAAATGTTTTATTAATTTTTTATTATTTTTAATTAAAATTTAAATTCATATTTTTCTAAACAATAGCAACTTTTTTAAAGACTGCCTAAATTTCAGAAGTATGAATTTAGAACAAACAATTATGCAGAGAGCTTCCCTTATTAAGGGACTTCTTGCAATTGGCAGGCCAATTATTTTAGATACCTCCGCGACTATCCTAATTGGAGATGATGCTCGGTGGTTAAGGGAAATCAATTATCTTGGGGAAATTCTTAGGTGCTTTAATGATAACTATTGGCTTATCACCAATGAAATCCGAAAAGAAATTGAAGAAGGAATTGATGGCTTAGTAAATATTAGACGCGATAAAAGACGTTATGCAGGGCAAATCCCACTAAATAGGACAGGTTTTGATTACCATATCAGGGAAGTCTCCAGGTCAAATGTCAAAAACGAAGCTAATGTTTTAAGCAGGCTAATAAAAAGAAGGCGTACTCTTCTGTCTAAGTCCAGGAAAGCTGAAGAACTATTTTCCCCGAGGGAAGAAGATGGGGTTCGAGCTCTTACTGCACATCTAAAAGATAAATTTGAGGCCACTTATGGTGATAAGGATTGGTTTATTAGAAAACGAGGAATCTCTGATTCGGACAGGCATTATGCCAATGATTCTGCTATTTTTGCAAAGGGGGTAATTTTGTCTGCTAAACAACCCGCTGCCATCTTAACTGCTGACCAAGATTTTAAGCGCTTATATTATCTTATGGAAAGATATGGAAAGTGGAGTCACAAAGGATTTAACTCACTTGAATTATGGTACCTTCCATCATGCGGCCAGCTTGCTCGTATGGCGAGATTTAGCTTAGAAATGCCTGCTTTAAGATAGACATAAAAAACTAAACCTGTATTTTTCCAAATCTATTTTATTGTTTTTTATTTGATATCGCTTTTGAAACTAGAAAAATAGGCATGAAATATACTCTGGACTTTCCTATTTTAATCTTATTTGTATAATTTAAAGACAAAATAAACCCCTTATCAGATTTATACTCCACTATAAAATTTTTGAATGATTTGCCATATTTTGGGCTATTTAATGTTGTCTTTGCTTCTATTGGAATTAATTTATTGTTACTTTCAATAATGAAATCAACTTCTGCTTTTGCTTTGGTTCTCCAATAATTAAGAGGAACGTCTTTCTTGAATAATTCAGAGGCTATGAAATTTTCATTTAAGTCTCTTATATCTGTCCTGTTTTCCATGCTTTGGAAATTGCCGATTATTACATTTCTGAATCCTGCATCTAAAAAGAATATTTTAGGATTTTTTACTAATTCTTTTCTTTTATTGGTAAAAAATGGCTTGCTTTCTAAACAAATAAATGTTTTTTTAAGAATTTCTATATACTTTATTAAGTCATTGTATATAAAACCAGTGAGCGCGGATAATTCCTGATAGTTTATCAGGCTTCCTGTTTGTAAAGCCAAAGATTTCATTAATTTTATTAGTTTTGCATCTTCGCTAATCTGCAGTATTTCTCTTACTTCTCTTAATAGATACGTGTTGTATATATTTTTAAGAACTTCTATTTTTTCTTCATGATTTTTGGATAAAACGACTGCAGGATAGCCTCCGAAAATAAGGAATTCGCTGTAAATTGCGTTAATTTTTTCAATAGCAATTTTGGATAGTTCTTTTTCTGAGAGCAATTCAGCTAATTTCTTATTTTTATACGTTAAAAATTCTTCAAAAGATAGGGGTGATAAAGTAAAGACAAATATTCTTCCCACCAGATACTTGATGCTTTGTATTGAAAGCTCGGCTGTAGAAGAGCCGGATATTATTATTTTTGCAGGATAATTATCATAAATAAATTTTAAATATTTACCGCCTTCTTTTGCATACTGAAATTCGTCTATAAATAAAAAATCTGTTTCTTCAACGTATTGCTTTATGAACAATTTTAAGTCTTCTCTAAATGTTCTTAGTATTTCTTGGTCTTCAAACGAAATAAATTTGGCATTTTTTAAATCTTTAAAGATGCGCTTCATTATAGTGGTTTTTCCTGACTGCCTTGCTCCAACTATTGCTATAATTTCTTTTCTTTTTAGGTAAGCTCTAATTTTATCTTCCAGCGTTCTTTTTATGTACTCCATAATAACCTCGTTAAAGTTTATGTTTATATAATAATAGTGAGGTTATTTATAAATGTATGTATTTAGAATTTAAATTCATATTTGTTCAAGTCAATTTTATTATCTTTAATTTCAACTCCTTCAGCTTTTAGCATTTGCATTTTTCTTTTTGTGCCGTGAGCAAATTTGCCTACATCTCCGCTCGATTTAACGACCCTATGGCATGCAACGATTGGAGCGTATGGATTCTTTGCCATAGTTGTGCCTACAACTCGATAGGCTTTTGTGCCCATTGCATGAGCCAGAGATTTGTAGGTGACTACTTTGCCTCTTGGGACTTTTTTTAGGACCGCGTAACAACGCTCGCTAAAACTTGTTTTCACTTTAATCTTTGTTCTCTATTGTTTTTATTTCTGCCGAAAGGTTTATATATTACATGTATTACAAGTAATACATGGCTGATGAAATAATATCTTTACGAGTAGATAAAAATCTTAAAGAAAGAATGAGAATGCATGCTCACATTAACTGGAGTGCTGTTTTAAGAAGGACCTTAATCGAGGAGCTTGAGAAAATGCATAGAATAGACAGAAAGAAAGCTTTAGAAGCTTTAGAAGATGCTAGAAAAATTAGAAAATCGGGGGTTTTTGATGGAGGCAAGACAGGAGCTGAAATTATAAGAGAATGGAGAGACAAAAGAAGATAATTGATGCTTCTGTTATGGTGAAAATATTCGCTAAGGAAGAGAATAGCGAAAAAGCTATTGAATTAATTACAGACCATGTTAATGAAAGAGTGACTCTTATTGTTCCTGAATTAATATTTATGGAAACTCTAAATGCTCTAAGATATAAAAAACTTGAACAGGAGATCTTAGAAAAAGCCAATAAAGACATGTGGAATTTTCAGTTAGAGATAATTGGTGTGGATAAATTTTTGTTGGACAAGGCAATAAACGCCTCAAAAGAATGCGATTTATCAATTTATGACGCGGTATACACTGCACTTTCACAAACGTATGGTACGCAGTTAATAACTGCGGATGAGAAATTGCTTAAAACTCCTAACGCTGTTTCTTTAGATAAGACTTAATAGCTTATCCTATCAAATTGTCTAGTTTTTTATAGACATCTTGGATATTTATTTCTTTGTTTGCATCAAGTAGGATATCTGCTTTAACTTCTTTCTTGCAATTTTCAAAATCGTTTTTCCATCTATTGTAATGGACCATCCAATTTTTGGCATTACTTCCTTCTCTTTCTTTTACCCTTTTAACGAATGTTTGTTGGGATATCTCGAGTCTTATCACAAATGGTTTCATATTTAACTTTTTTGCTATCTTAAACCAACTTTTATAGTCTCTGTCTATACTTGCATCGAGGATAATAAATTTATTTTTTAGATTATAGTTATTAAAGAATACATCATCATACTCTTTTAGAATATCTTGTATTGGGTCTGTTGAGGGTTTTTCTGGTTTTATTCCGAGCTTTTTTATTATCTTTCTTATGGCATCATGGTTGAATCTTACTGCCTTGTATTTTTCTTCGAGTTTTTTTGCGATGGTTGTTTTGCCGGACATAGGAATACCAGAGAAAAGAACAATTACAGACTTATTGATTTCTTTTTTATTTTTTAAGTTCTTTAAATGAATTTTATAGATTTTATTGAAGTCTTGCTCTTGCATCTTACTTCAGAACTTCCCCTGTTTTTAGATACCACATCATCAAGTCTAATCTGGCGAGGGAGATGCGCAACTTGCTGG